>JBDLIZ010000128.1:0-11125 GCA_039714615.1 Pseudomonadota bacterium
CTAGGGGCTGCTTCGGCCGATAAGCAGCAGATCGCTGCAAGACAATAAACGGCGGCTCCACCTCGGATAGCTGTCGTGCAAGGCACCAGTGACCGAATGACCACAATGGGCGCGATTCCCATCTATTAAGTAAATTACATCGATGTCCGGTATGTGCGCCTAGCCGTCACCTGATGGCATAAATAACTCAAACTTCCACCCTCCCCCTTCAATGACCGCTATCTAGACTTGAGGAGAGGTATTGATTGTCTGAGGTCAATGACCGCTCTTTCGTGCGCCAATTACGGCCACACGATGCAAAAAATTCTTATAACAACTGGCTTGAAATGAGTGCTGTCGGCCAGAACTGGACGTTCAGCTCCAATAAAAAACGGCGACCCGAAGGCCGCCGCTGATACTGCTTGCTAGCTAAATATTAGGGAGTGATGCAGATCGAATCGCTACCCTCGATAGGCGTTCCATCGAACAAATTACCTGTTAAAGTGGCCTCGCCATCTCCAGGTGCCCAGCTCCCAGAATCATCCTCAAAGTGACAGACAAGGTCTAGGTAGGGATCGTCGTTTGAGTACTCGACCGAGCACAGCGGACCCTTGTTGCCACGCACACGAACCTCTAGCCCACCGAACGACAGAGATGCCAAGTCAATCTCAGTAACATCAAAGTCCGCCGCGCCGAGAATTGCTACTGGGATGACTCCATGTCCGTTGATGTTGAAGCAATTCGGGTCACTGCCGGGCTTGATATCGATAGCTACCGGGATTGCCTTGCATTTTCCCGCACTGCCGGCGTTATAAATAGCTCCGATGTCAGCCGCGGTAAGCGCGACATTGAAGAGCTCGACCTCGTCGATCTCTCCGATGAAGGAGAATGGCGTGGGGGCGGGACAGGTCCCTTTATCCAGATAGTTCCCGATGACCAGATCGTTGTCGGTCGACAGGCCGTAGCCGATGGCAATGCCGGTTGGCGTGCCGCCGCCGACTTCAGTTCCGTCGAGATAGAGTCTGACGTTTGCCCCGTCGTAGGTCCCGGCGACGTGATGCCATGCACCATCCCAGACATCTGCTGCAGTGGTCGCAGGAGAAGCCACAAAGGTAGTCCCGTCGAAAACATAGAACTGCAGTCCTGAGTCAAAGCCCGTGTAGAGTCCGTAGGAGGCCGCCAGGCAGCCTTCCGCGCCCTTGGCAACGATATAGCGGAACTGACCAGGGGTTCCGGCCGCCCTGACCCAGGCATCGACGGTGACATTGTCGGGTTCCAGTAACGGCGAACTGTTCGGGACCTGGACATAACTCGGCCCGGGGGCGTTAATCGAAAAGGCTTCATCCACCATCCCGGTATCAATAAAGTCAATGTCGCCAATCAGGATGCCGTTGTTATTGCCGTCAGAGATGTCATTGGCGTTCAGATCCCCGGGCCACCAGCCCACCATTCCGGACGGCGGTGTGATGCAAGTTTGCGCAACAACTCCACTCATAGTGCCAAGCGTTGTCAGCAATACAGGAATAATCAATAGCGTTCTCATTGTATTCACCTCGTTGATTGTCTGTGCACATGCGGTGGCCGTCAGCATTAAACCGGTGATGAGGGTAATCAGGTGTTTAATGCGGTCAACCTCTTGATTCCTCATGGTTCAGTATCTGTTGCCAGCGTAAATTATCTATTATTGAATTCACTTCCCAATGAGATGGTGGCTAATCTCCGGGCCGTTACCATGACCCACAAATAAAGCAAATATCATGCCTTATCTATAATATTCTTTTGATTTCAACCGAGTACCTGGTGTCAGGTGTTTTCGCGTGCGCCGATTGTAAGCCACATGTAAGCTACATCGACTATGTTTCTTGAAATTAGCCGATCAGTTTATTATTTCTTAACCCATCTTTGTCAGCTACAGGCCGTTTTTCCTCAAAAAACGGCTATATTCCAAAGTTAGTAAAATTAATATCTCATATAATCAATAAGATAAAAAATAGCTGCGCCCTAAAAACGCAATGTAGTGCCATAATTCAGTATTTGCTTATTGACATTGGTTTATTCAGCCGATGACGTTTTTTCGCGGGTGTAAAATATCGACAGAGCAAAGCGACTTAGACAATTGTCATATAGGAATGCCACAAAGCGTAGTGCCTTAACGAGGCTAAAAAACTCACAACACATTGTTATATATGGGTATTCTCTCTGCCGGTGACAAAGATAGGTTAATATATTTCTGCGTATTAAGAAAAGTACTATCAAAGCGGATGATGTAAATAATATCGACAGTTGGGGGCCATCTATTAGAAAAACTACTTACTCGCACTAACTGAATTCAGGGAGTGTGAAGGTCTTAAAAGGGCGCCGTTCCTACAGCGATGCAATTGGAATGGCGGCATGTGGCCGCAGTTGGATCTCCGAGACCGAATCGGGTTTTTACACACGGGCAAGATGTCCTTGATACTGTCTTCCTACAAGCCACTGTTTTCGCCAGCGATGAGCGCCTTGGGGAGAGGGGCAAGACTGCTGTCATCTGATGGCAGTATGAATACAAGCTTCTTTGCCCTGCCCCGCCAATGACTGCTTTCTAGGCATGAGGATAGGTGCTAATTGTCTGCGATCAATGATCGGTATGTCGGCCCTGCAGCCCATTGCGGTCACACGATGCTCGAATTCTTACAACTACTGGCTTGAAATGAGTGCTGTCGGCCAGAAGCCGACACTCGGTCACCGTCTGTATTGAGCTACTTCCGTTGCTCGATCCTAACTTCCAGTTCGATCAGACGGTGAACTGGTGATGCAACGCCGGCGCCCCAACCCCGCCGCTTTTACCGAGCAGGCGGCCTGTCCTCCCTGCCTCTAGGCGGAGGGTACGTCCTGACCGTTTCGGGCGCTTGATTAAGAGGGACAAAAGGGGATACTCCCCCCCAAGGAGCGCTTAGATCTCCTGTCCTTCATCAGCCGTCGGGGAATCCGACTCTTTCCCGTCAGACTCTGCCCTTATCCCGCCCTTATTAGGACAGGTAAGGCGCACCGTGCGAATACGTCTTCTCGAGGCCTTATCCACCACGACCTCCAAATCGTCTATGTGGCATCGTTCTCCCGCTTTTGGGATGTGCTGGACATGGGCTAAAATCCAGTGATTCACCGAGTCGGTGGGCTTGCCGCTCAGGTATACATCCAAGTGATTCTCCACCGTGCGAATCTCCTCGGTTCCGTCCACCACGATCTCACCCTGTTTCACTTCCTTGATTGTTTGATCAGTTTTGTCCATCTCGTCGTGGATCTCCCCAACCAGTTCCTCCAACATATCCTCCAGCGTGAACAGGCCCTGCATCGCGCCGTACTCGTCAACCACGACGACCAGGCGCCGCTCGTCGTGACGCAGGGTTGGAAACAGTTGTTCGACGGGTTGATTGGTCGGTGCAAAAAGAGGGCGCTCGTGGTGGATTTTCTTGAGAAGCGTTTTCTTGTGACCTCGCGATACCTCGGAAAATGTATCCCGCAGTGAGATGACCCGCGTGATGTTGTCCGGGTTGTCCGAGTAAAGCGGGATGCGGGTATAGGGATGAGCCATGATATTTGGCATGGCATCGCCGATCGTCTGGTCCCCGTCAAGGATGAACACCCGCTGCTTCGGGATCATAACGTCCTTAGCGCGTAGGTTATTGAAAGCAAAGATACGTTTGATCATCTCTTTGTCATAGCGCTCGATGGTCCCTTCCTCCGCACCGTGTTCTGCCAGGCTGATCAGCTCAGACTCGGTTACCGTGGGATCGGTGCTGGTTTTTGTGAGACCTTGCAGGTAGATGGTCAGGTGTTCCAGAATCCACACGAGGGGCAAGGCTAATCGGGTGAACCACAGGAGTGGGGGAGCCACGATCAGCGAGATCCGGCCGGCGTACCTGGCAGCGAAGGTTTTCGGCGTGATTTCGCCGAAAATAAGGATCAGGAGGGTGAGGACCCCCACTGCCAGCCCGGGACCGAGGTGACCGAAAAGCTCGGTTGCGATAACGGTGGCCAAGGCCGAAGCTCCAATGTTGACAATATTGTTCCCGATAAGAATGGAGATGAGCATCCGGTTGGTATTGGTCTTGAGCCGGTAGAGGGCACGCGATCCGGTGCGGCCCTCTTTGAGAAATGCCTCCGCCCGTACCATGGAAAGGGAAGTGAGGGCGGTTTCTGAACCGGAGAAAAACCCGGAGAGAACAAAGAGAACCAGCATGATAATAAGTTCACCCACGGCCATGGGACATACCTACTTCGCGGGGAGAACCTTTTTTCTTGCGGTATGGAAAGACCCGTTTACCCATGGGGATCACGCCAGATGCGCTGCTGTCTCCATCCAGGGACGTTCAGCGTTGGAGAAAGCGCCCCAACTCTTATTTAACGCTTTCCTGATCGCCTTTGCCTGTTTGCCGCGCTTCTTGACCAGTCTGCGGGCATAGTGCGTAAGATCTCGATTCTTCTTGCCCTTTAACAGGTCTTTATGAAGGTCGGGCATCACCGCCATGTCATGCAGTGTCCCGAGCAGGTCCTGCAAGCTCTTGAGATGACCGGCAAAATCCTTCATCGGCGCTCCATAGAGCGGGGCAAAGAATTCGGCTGCATAGCGAAGCTTTTTGCAATCAATGCGTAATTGATGCAGTGCCTCACTGTCCAAGCTCTCGATTTCGCTGCCATGATCCAGGACGCGGGTCCGCTGGCGGTCCAGCACCTCGGATGCGAAGGGGATAACGTTGCCCTCTACGACGCCCCTCTGTTCGTCCGAGAGATCCACACTCCATCCCTGGGTCTCCATCCAGTGGTGGAACTCATCATAAAGCCTCGTGTAGCGCTCTCCCCGGATAAAATCCGTTATATGGCCGTATGCCCTCTCCCGATTCTTCAAGGCAAGTTTGCGCATCTTGCCCTTCCGTTTATTGCCTTTCGAAGAGAGGTTCTCGGCAATATAGACATCCAGGTCCCGGGCGCGGTCGAGGGTCTTGGCAGCCCACCGCATCTCCTTGAAAAACGAGCGTGTTACCTTGCGGGGAATCGCTGGCCGGAAGACCGCCAGCGCCGAACGCATGCGCCGGAGACAGACCCGCATCTGATGAACCCCTTCGGGATCCTCGCCAGCGAGCACAACCGGCTCCCAGTCCCTAGTCATGGCCAGATTGGTCCGCAGAATCTGCTCAAAGGCCTGTTCCACGCTCTGGTCAGATGTAATGAAATTCGCCTTTTGCTTTGCCATTTCTCCCTTCCTTGTTTGGTATACCCAAAAGGTGGAAAGATTAGCCTGGCTCCAATTGATGTGGAGTGGCTGGGTACTTGTCTAATTATAGTCCCGCTGCCGAGCGGACGGTCGGGAGTGGAGACCCGAAGGGCCGGAACGGGTCGACAACTAACGGACCTACACCTAACTCAGCATATTAGTCATCTCTAACAGTCCGTTTTGGTCACCGTGCTGTCGCCTGATCATAGTGCACCACCACCCTGCTCCGCAATGACAGCTTTCTTGGCTTGATAATTGTTATGGATTGTCTGAGGACAATGACAGCTTTGTCGGCCCTGCAGCCACTTTTTTCCACACGGTGCAGAAATTCCTATATTCACTGTCCTGATGTGAGTGTTATGAACGTCCTCTAAATAAAGTCATAGCCAATCTCTTTACATGAATTCCTGAGGGGCTCAATAAGCAAAGGATCATTCAAGGCTCGGTGGAAGACCGGTGTGGCCGGGAAAGGTGATAGTGACAGAGCGCGCTCGTAGAGTGCGATGACAGGTCGATTCGTTAGCGATGAGGGGTAGTAGAGTCCATGGATATCTTCGTAGCACTCATAAAATGCTCGGGACCAGTTTTGCGCATAGACTGTCGGACCACTTACGAGTTTCATCGAACCGCCAGCTCGAATACAGAACGTGTCGTTCAAGTTGAGGAGCGTCATGTTGCATGCAAGTCTCAGTGATACCAACCAGAGTCTGTCAAGCGCCCGATTGACGGTTCGTTTCTCCTGGAATACCTCTGCCAGCGCTGTGGGGATATCGCGTGCAAGGTAGAGAATTCCCCGCGCCTGTTCAGAGGCTCGTCCTGTTGCATCTCGTTCTTGATGATCGAATCGTGCAGATGCCGGCCCAAAGTAACGAAATGCATTCCATAGAGTCGGGTGTTCCCCGCCGCGTCGATAAATCCGATGCACGAGCGTCCCTGCCTCAATCGACAACACACTGGGGGGTAAATCTTGAAGGCGTTCGCGGTCCGGCGCGTTAGGAAGTTTCGCCACTGCGGCCTACAAACGATCTGCCAGCAGTAACACAGGCTCGGCATCTTGCCCCGCCTTCAGCCAATCGAGCGGGCTAACGATGTCATCGAGTTCCTGATTCAAAAACAAATCAACATTCGGCGTATGGTACCAATTATAAACTTCGACTGGGTGCATCCGTGGGTCAAGAACCTTGTTAACACGGATGATATTAGGGACAAGTTGGTCATCAGCTATAAACTGAAATATCGGGATGAATCGTTTTCCATCGATCAGGAAACTGTAGAGAGACCGATCGGCAATCATCTGACGAACACGGCTCGCCGTCAGTCCAAGGCGCTGACTGACCTCACCGGTGGAAAAGCTTCGTTTGATGATTGCCGCATACTTAACGGCTGTGTCTGCTAGGGGATCTCTCCCAGGCGTCGGTTCCAAGGTCAGGCCACCTTCCTGAAGGACGGCCTGTTCCTCCGCAGTCAGCCCCGTTGAGGCATCGCCATACGCCATGGGTTCCATGTGCTCGAGGACAAGGCGCAGCGCCTCATTCAACGCTTCAGGGGCGGTGTCATGGAAACCTCGAGAGGTCAGGTATTTTGTCGCGTGTACTGCCATAGCGTCCTCCAGCTAACTAGCCTTTATGAGCGTCGTTAGTTATGGTTAGTATAGCACAATGTACTGAACATCAAAATTGGCTGCTTCTAGCGGTAAGATGCTGTTTATTGACATGGAAAAAGGTGCGCCCTGCTGTCATCTGATCACAGAATTAATACAAGCTCCCATCCTACCCCTTCAATGACAGCTTTCGCGGCTTAATGATAGGTGTGGATTGTCTGAGGACAATGGCCGCTCTGTCGGCCCTCCAGCCAATTTTTTCCTCACGATGCTGGAACTCCTGGGATCAATGGCCTGAAATTGGACGCTCCTGACTATTTCGGCTCTTCACTAGGTTGTTTCAATATGCTGGAATATACCAGAAGTAGCCATCTACAGCCTATTTCCCGCTGGCGTAGATGATATGTAATTAATCTCTCATATTTCTATTTATACTGGGAATGAAGGTTGGTGCGCAGGGGAACAAAACTTGAAAAATCTTCATTCTGTAGCGAAATATACGCAACACTATCTGGTTTCGCTGGTGATCTTTGTTGTGGTGATGTCGGCTGGGATTTACCAAAACCGGAGTTACCATGCACTCCGTGCCAAGGAAGAGCAACAGCATCTCGCCAACATCGTCCAAGCTCAGGCGCTGCTGATCGACAAAGCCCTTTCGCGAGCTCTGGACGCGACCTATGTGCTAGCACAGGAAGTGAGGCGTACCCGTGGTGATGTCGAGGATTTCGAGTCCTTGGCGGAGCGTCTTATAGCCTCGTTCGGCGACATCACCAACCTGCAATTGGCACCCGACGCAATTGTCAGACGCATTCACCCCCTGGCAGGTCACGAGAAGGCCATCGGCCATAATCTACTGCGTGACGACAAACGCCGTAATGCAGCGAGAACCGCTGTCGACACCGGTCTGATCACGCTCGCCGGACCCTTCGAACTGATCCAGGGTGGTGTCGCCGTGATTGCCCGCAATCCCGTCTTTCTGGAAACCGATGGGACGCAACACTTCTGGGGATTCGCATCGGCGCTGATCCTGGTTGACGATCTATACGCCGCGACGGATCTGCCAAAACTGGAACAACAGGGGTATATCAGCAGCCTGTCCCATATTTCACCGGAAACGAACTTGGATGATAGGTTTCCAGCTAATCATTTGCCGGCCGGATTCATCTCCCATTCGGTGTCATTTGCCGTGCCAAACGACATGTGGACACTGACGCTGAGTGTGCGCAGCCTTGAGACTTATTCCAATGAAATCATCTATTACATTCTGTGGAGTGGATTTGGCCTGCTGCTGGCAACGGCGGCCTACCATCTCCTGCGCAGGCCTGCCTTACTGGCTGAGATCGTCAGGAAACGCACGGAAGAACTGGAATGCGCGAATCAAAGATTCAAACAACTCAGCGAAACCGATCCGCTCACGAAAATACCCAACCGTCGCGCCTACGAAGAACGCATCGACGCGGAAATCAAAGCTGCGAAGAGGTCCAGTCAAACGTTGTCATTGCTGCTGGTGGATATCGACTATTTCAAGGTGTTTAACGATCATTACGGCCATGCTGCCGGCGACATGGCGCTTAGGCGCGTAGCCGAGGAAATCAATGAGACATTACCCCGGAGCACCGATTTTGTCGCTCGCTATGGTGGTGAAGAATTCGTGGTACTGTTGCCTTCGACAGAGTCCGAAGGCGCCTATCATGTTGCGCAGCGTATTTGCTCTCACGTGAAGTCACTGGGGATCAGTCATGATTTTTCGAATGGCACTGGAATGGTCACCGTGAGCATCGGCGTGGCATCGCTGTCCGAGGTTTCGCTCAGCGAAGTCGAATTGCTTAAACAGGCGGATTCCGCGCTGTACGCGGCCAAGAAATCGGGAAGAAACCGCTGCGTAGTGTTCGATTCGACACAGCACTCGTTAGAAGAGGCATAGTCGGGGTATAGCAAGCTCTGACTTGACCGCACTGGATAAGGGCAACACGTTAGATCTGCGGCACCTCACCGGTGATCCCCAACACAACTGCGCAGGACAAATGATCGGAATGGGTCGGTTCTAGTCTGCTTTGAAATATCCATGAACGGCCGGAATAGGCACACGCGCCACCTGTTATAAAGATCAGCAGTATTGGGATGTAAAATTTTCTGGCACGCTGCCAGACTTGACACCAATGACAGCTTTGTCGGCCCTGCAGCCCAATTACAATCACACGATACTAGAATTCCTACAACTATTGGCTTGTAATGAGTGCCGTTAGCTATGAGCGGACTTAACGACATGAACAAAGAGACCTAAACCACGCATTTACGGTGCCTGCTCTCAATCTCCAACCAGGGACGCGACATGGCCGTCGAACCCGCACAGAGATGTCGTTGAGATAGCCCGGAAACGCAGTGTAATCTGGGTAAGGGGTATGGTGGCCTGTGATCCGGGTTGTACTCGAGCTACGGCTCATGCACAGAACAGCTCAGCGTCATGCCTTAACTAAAGATGGAACATGAAGGATCGTACGGCCCCTCCGCCAGCTTGGTCTAAAATGACAAATCTCAATGACATTCCTGTGCCAGTCGATTAGCGTAGGAAAGTGGAAATCTATCTGGGTAGACGTATGGTTTACTTGACCATGCCGCTCTGAGAATAAGGATTACAGCATTCTCGCATGCCAGTTTCATGGCGAGGTTTGTAACTTCGGCTGCCGTATCTTCGCCGTTATCCCCGCCCTGATCTTGAATGCAGAGCCAACCGGCATTGCCACCGCTGAGCAGGAAGCGCTAGGTGGCAATGTCAAGCAAATAGGAGGGGGTATGAAAATCAAATCAATCTTGGGTACAGTGGGCGCCTGCACGTTCGTAACCATTTCTGCAATTAATCTAGCTCAGGCGGATGGATATGAAATCATCGACCTAGGTACGCTTGGTGGTTTCTCGGCGGTCGCCAGCGACATCAACAACGCGGCCGAGGTGACCGGCTATAGCTGGACTTCAGACGATACCATGCATGCCTTCCTCTACGATGGGAGCATGCTGGACTTGGGCACCTTGCCAGATGGAACGGTCACCACAGGCACCGGTATCAACGACAACGGTCATGTCACCGGCTATGGCGAGGTCGATGAAATCTACCGGTTCTTACGCGCCTTTATCTATGATGGCAACAGCATGTACGATCTCGGTACTCTGCCAAATAGTACGGGATCATTGGCCTACGACATCAACAACAGCGATCAGGTGACGGGCAGAAGCACCTTTCCTCACCCCACTGATCCTTTCATCGATCTCAATCATGCCTTTCTCTATGACGATGGCAGCATGCAGGATCTTGGTACCCTGGGTGGCCTGGACTCGCAGAGTTACGGTATCAATAATAACGGCCATGTGGTCGGCAAGAGCACCCTAGTGGGAGACGAGGTCACACATGCTTTTCTCTATGACGGCAGCAACATGCAGGATCTTGGCACTCTGGGCGGTACCTACTCCTCTGCTGGAGACATCAATGACGACGGCCTGGTAACCGGCTCAAGCAAGATCCCTGGTGACACGGCCACCCACGCCTTTCTCTACGATGGCAGTAGCATGCAGGATCTCGGCACCCTTGGTGGCAATTATTCCATTGGTCTCGGCATCAATAATAGCGGCCAGGTCGTGGGATATAGCAAATTGGCCGGTGAGGTTCCTGAGTATGCGGCATTTCTCTATGCTGGCAACAGCATGCTGGACCTGTGCGCATTGACCGAATGTACAGAGCACGGTTGGGACAGCCTCTATTTAGCAAACGGTATCAACGATCATGGTGATATTTCCGGCTATGGATTCATCGATGGGGCGAGAAGGGCCTTTCTCATCATTGCAGATGGCGTGGAGCCACCTCTCGTGGAAATTTGTGATGACGGGATCGACAACGACCTGGACGGCCTAATCGACTGCTTGGACAGTCTCGATTGCTCACAGGAGCCGGTCTGTAACGTGAGCGTCGAGATCTGCGACGATGGCATCGACAATGACAGCGATGGACGCACCGACTGCCGGGACAAGGATTGCCGTAAGGATCCGATTTGCAAGGTTACGGGCGGCGGCAAAAAGAAGTAACTTTCGACAAGAGATATGTCGGGCGTGGATGTGCCCGACAACCCGTTGGAATCTCAAATACTCTTCCAATCATTGGAATACTCGGATCTTGGCGCGATAATTGAGTACGTAACACAAATCATTGTCTCTGGCTAACTGTTCTAGGCGGAATGTGGCTGGACATCAAATGTAAGCTGAGGACATCTGATCGCCTGTTTTTGAGGTTATCAGAAAGGTCCCTT
>JBDLIZ010000129.1:0-11090 GCA_039714615.1 Pseudomonadota bacterium
ACATTATAGCCTTTCTCGATCATCAAATTCCTCGAATGAAGGAACGAACAGGTTAACAGGAATTGACGATTATGTATCTAGATCACTTCAAGCTAGAAAAGCCCCCTTTCCAGGCCAAACCAGATCCCACATTTCTCTACCTGAGTAAGAACCATGCTCGTGCCAAGACCTATCCGGACTACACCGTCTGGAACAAGGATGGACTTGCGGTGATCTCGGGAGAGATCGGGTCCGGTAAAACCACGCTGATCAATGATCTGGTGGCCAGACTGGATAGACATGTCCTGGCGGTCAAGATCCACCAGACCCAGTTGACTGAAGAGCAGTTTCTGCAAACGCTGCTGGCCAAGTTCGGCATTGAGGCATTTAATGCGAACAAGGCCAACTTATTAAAATTACTGAATGATTTTTTTGTCAAGCAACACTCTCAGGGGCGCAAGGTCCTGCTCATCGTTGACGAGGCTCATCATCTTGGCCGGGAGATACTCGAAGAAATCCGCTTTCTGACCGGAATCGAGATCGAGGGCGAAGAGATCTTCACTTGCATCCTGGCTGGGCATACCGAGTTGATGGATATCCTGGATGCGCCTGGGATGGAACAACTCTCCCAACGGGTGCGTCTTCGGTTCCATATCCCGGGGCTCAGTGAGAAGGAAATACGGGCGTATATCAAGCACCGCCTGAAGATTGCCGGACATGATAAGCCTGCGGCGATCTTCCCGGATACCACCCTTCCCTTGATCCAGCAGTACACGGGAGGCATACCCCGACTCATTAATATCTTATGCGATGCCAGCATGATTGCCGCCTATGCGGAGGACGTCGACACGATCGACGATCAATTGATCAAAACGGCGATTGAAGAGCTGCAATGGGGGCCTTACCAGGAAAGGCAGCACCAGAATACCGGCGGACTATTGAGCGTTGTCAGCGAAGGCAGACGACCGAGGATCATTCTTACTCAAAACGGCGAGTTGATCGAAGAAATCCAGCTGGATAAAAGGCATATCTCCATCGGTCGCCGTATCAACAATGACATCACCTTGGGACATCGGCTGGTAAGTCGATATCACGCACAGATCACGGTTGATGAGGATCAAGTCCTTCTGGAGGATCTCGGGAGCATCAACGGCACTTTTGTCAATGGCAAGAGATCTAAAACATGCCCCTTACTTACGGAATCACGATAGAATCAAGATTGGCCCCTTTGAACTCGAGCTCGTCACCAACCCGTCTCACCAAACCTCAAACGAAGCCACCAAGCTGATGATGGTGCCTGGAAATTCGGATCTTTCGTAAATAGCACATAGGGTGCGCACAGCTACACAGATTGGAGTAGGGTGTGCTGTGCGCACCATTAACATCGAGAAAAATCATTTTAGGGGAAAACATGTCTTTATTGGGGATCGTAGGGCTAGGCTATGTCGGCCTGCCTTTAGCAGTTGAATTCGGCAAACGTTTCGAAACCATCGGATTTGACCTAGCCGAGGAAAAGATCGCCAACTATAAACGCGGCATCGATCCCACGGGGGAGGTTTCCAGTTCGGATCTTCTCGCTGCGAATAAACTTGCGGTCACCACCGACCCTTCACGGCTATCGCAGGCCGATTTTATCGTCATCGCGGTCCCCACCCCTATCGATTCCGCTCAGCAGCCTAACCTCAATCCCCTCATCAGCGCCAGCCGTATCGTAGGTCAGCACATGGCAAAGGGGGCGGTCGTTATCTACGAATCTACGGTTTATCCCGGTGCGACCGAAGAGGTTTGCATCCCGGAGCTGGAGAACCAATCCGGGCTCAGATGGAAGCAGGACTTCCATGTGGGTTATTCGCCGGAGCGCATCAATCCCGGTGACAAGGAGCACACCCTGAACTCCATTGTAAAGGTGGTCTCGGCCGACGATGGGCCGACCTTGGAAAAGGTGGCACGGTTATATGAATCTGTCGTCCATGCCGGCGTACACCGCGCCTCCAGTATTAAAGTAGCCGAGGCGGCCAAGGTCATCGAGAATACGCAGCGGGATCTGAATATCGCCCTGATGAACGAGCTGGCCATTATCTTCAACAAGATGGACATCGATACCCAGGAAGTACTGCAGGCGGCCGGCAGCAAATGGAATTTTCTCCCCTTCAAACCGGGCCTGGTGGGTGGCCACTGTATCGGCGTGGACCCTTATTATCTCACCCACAAGGCCGATATGCTGGGCTACCACACCGAGGTCATTCTCAGTGGACGGCGCATCAACGATGGCATGGGCAAGTTCATCGCTGAGCAAACCCTGAAGGTGATGATCAACAATGGCTGTCACATCAAGGGCGCCACGGTCCATGTGCTGGGCCTCACCTTCAAAGAGGACTGTCCGGACCTGCGCAACTCGCGGGTCATCGACGTAATTCGCGAACTGCAGAGCTACGGCATTGAGGTAATGGTACATGACCCCCTCGCCGATACCGATGAAGCCTATGCGGAATATGGCCTGCACTTGACGCCCTGGGAGGACTTGCCCCGGGCCAACGCCATCGTCGCCGCTGTGGCCCACCAGCAATTCAAGGACCGGCCGCTAGCGGATGTTCTGGAAAAGATCGCTCCGGGGGGTTGTTTCATTGATGTCAAATCGCAGTTTGACCGGGAGGCATTGACCTCGGCGGGGCTTAAGATTTGGCGGCTGTGATTGTTTGATAAATAAGCCTGTCCGGTAGATGCCAATGGATTTGAGAGCCCTGATTCTTTTGGTTAACCCCCCATATAAATCCCCCTATCCCCTTTTTAAAGAGGGGGATATAAAAATAAGAGTTCACCAACATGTTGCCGGTAGCTTGACTACTTCCTGCTCTCGCTTAAATTGACAAATAATCAAAGGGCGGATAAAGTGGTCACAATTGTGACCACTATTTTGGCCTTATCATGCGTACTATAGGAATAAAGGAATTAAAAATCAATCCTGGACTGATCGCCAAAGCGCTGAACGAGCAGGAATACGTCATGATTACCCGCCATGGCCGCCCCTTAGGCTTGGTGACTAGTTTTGACAACCAAGTGCTCGATGTGGGACTGAAACAATGGTTGTGCATCAAAGCCTATGCGGTAGGTGATCTTAGTTTGGGGCAGCTCGCCAAATGCCTGGAACTGACAAAGGCGGAAACGATGCAGGCGCTATCCGAGCTTGGGGTGCCCGTGGCAGATTACAATTTACAAGAGGATCTTGAGACGATTGAGCAGTTGCGTTGATATCAGCCATTGTCAGTGATACTACGGCGCTGATAGTACTTGGCAAACTGCGCCGACTCGCCTTTCTTGGCAAGCTTTTCAAGCAAGTTCATGTTCCACAGGCCGTTCTGGACAAGCTGCGGCAGGAAAACGACGCAATTGAGGAAACGTTGCTAGGCCTTTCGTTTGTGTCAGTACATCCCAATTCATCAAAGCACAAATTTTTCTATTTAAATAGACTGCTTGGCTCTGGTGAGGCAGAGGCGATATCCCTTGCTAAGGCAATGTCGCTACCACTCATCATTGATGAAAAAAAGGGTAGAAGCGTAGCGCGGTCGCTAGGCGTTCCCGTAATTGGGTTACTTGGCCTCTTTATACTCGCAAAACGAAGAGGAATTTTCTCAATCACTGACGCCGAAAAATGGATGCGAGAAGCAGAACAAACCGGCTACTACGTGTCACCAAGACTAGCATTAGACTTTAGACACGCCTTGGGAAAAGACGCATTATCTGATTGAAATAGATTGTGCTCACTATGGCGCTGCCTCTGAAAAATTCCGATTATCTCGACAATAGAGATATGGAAACCCTTGAAACTCTGTTCAATACAATCGCTATTCCTTATACGCCAAGGTGCCAATTGGCCAGCTCAAAACGACTGCAAACCACAACAAGATTCGCACAGATTGATAACTCAGCTTACTTCGAACGAACGATCTGATTCAAGGGCACTTGTACAATATCTCCGATTCAGGGTTGGTGAGGACTTCGAGCCAACGCTGCCCCATCTTCGCGTAGCCTGATCCATTGGGATGCAGAGCGTCAGAAAGATCCTCGGGATAAACCAACGCCGAGTGCTGATCGACCATGATGATCTTGTCCGGATAGGCCGTGTTGTCAGGATTTACGACACGGTCCAGGGCCATGATCTGCAGATTCTCGTTGAAGACTTTTACATCCGCATTTAACGGAGTCTGATCAATAATAAGCGCCAGCAGGACCGTGACGGGATTTCCATTTTGACTGGCTTCCCAGCGATCTATTTCATCGAGAATGGATTGGACTCCAACGGGATTGGTGTTACAGCGGTAATCAAGATATTATAGAGAATCAAGAAAAGCGGAGATATTAAAATTTATTTCTTTCAACAGAATATGAATCTTCTTTGAACAAGGACCTTCTTGTTCCCCCTTTACGAAAGGGGGGATAAAAGGTTGGGGTGTTTCCCTTTCTTAAAGAGGGTATGAAATGTTGGTACGTTGGTTCATAACCGTAACAGCTGCCGCGGGTAGAAAAAGACCATCGCGACTGTCGAACCGAGCAAGACTCCGATCTCGTTGAACCCAAAATCGATCAAGCTCTGGGTCCGACCGAACAGAGGCTGGAGCCACTCGATCCCCAGCCCCAGCAGACTGGAAAACAGGACGCTGATCCCGATCGCGGTATAAAGAGAGAGGCGCCGGGCACGGAGGAACCAAACGGTGACCACGGCCAGTACCGCATAGGCAGGGATATGGAACAGGCTCCAGTCCTGGGAGAGAATCCCTTGCTCTCCCATCCCTTCCTGTTCTGGCATGAGGCTACCGACCAAGATCAGGGCCAGGACGCCGATCCAGCTTAGGGCGATACCCCAATTATAGAGCCGCCGTTCAACCATGGTCGTTGGCGGAGATCGGTGCCTGCTGCCACACACCAAGATCGTCCAGTACCGCCTTGGCGGTGGTAAACGAGAATGCATTCAGGAGCCGTTCCAATAAACGAAACATTGAGAATAATATAATCATTCGGACTAGTCCAAACCTAAGCTCCCACATGGTTCAGCGGCTTGCTCTGCTGCATAAAACTCAGTAGGGCGGCGGCCTTGTCAAAGGACTCCTGGTACTCCCCTTCCAGGCTGGAGTCCGCAACGATGCCACCACCGGCCCAAACACTCATCCGGCCTTTGCTGTACACCATGGTGCGGATTACGATGTTGGAATCCATCGCACCATCAAAACCGATGTAGCCGATAGAACCACAATAGACCCCGCGCCGGTGGGGTTCCAGTTCTTCTATGATCTGCATGGCCCTGAGTTTCGGGGCCCCCGTGATCGATCCTCCCGGGAAGCAACCGCGTAACAGATGCAGGGCATCGCGTCCGGTCGCCAGTTGTCCGGTGATGGTGCTCACCAAGTGATGTACCGTCGCCATGGTTTGCAACTCGAAGAGTCCGGACACCTTCACTGAACCCAAGGCGCAGTTCTTGCTAATATCGTTGCGCAGCAGATCGACGATCATCAGGTTCTCGGCCCTATCCTTAGGGCTTCGTGCCAGGGCCTCGGCGAGCTGGCGGTCGCGCAGTGGATCAACGGCGCGCGGGCGGGTCCCTTTGATGGGACGGGTCTCTACTCGAGTACCCACGACTTTGAGAAATCGCTCTGGGGAGGCGCTCAGCACCTGGGCATGCGGGGTGTTGAGATATGCCGCATAGGGTGCAGGATTGATCCGCCGCAGCCGCTTGTAGGCCAACCAGGGGTCTCCGGTGGTGGTGGCCGTAAAGCGCTGCGCCAAATTTACTTGATAACAGTCTCCCTCGTGGATGTAATGTTTAATGCGGCGGAAAGCCAAACCATAACGCTGACGATCCATATTTGAATTGATGTTACCCAACATCCGAAACTCCGCTCTGGCAACGAACTTGGCAGCGGTACGCAAGCGCTGCACCAGGGTCCTCCATTGAGACCTCAGCTGTGGGTCACGACCCTGGCCTACCAACCAGCTACGCCTTTGCCGATGATCCACCACCAGGGCCCAATCATAGATGCCGATGGCCATCTCGGGCAAATGCTCGTCGTCCTCAGCCAACTGAGGAAGGCGCTCCAATCTGCGGCCCAAATCATAGCCGAAGTAACCTATCGCCCCGCCGCAAAACGGCACTCCCGGAACCACCGGCGCCTGTGGTTGCAAGCTCCGGCGTACCAAATCAAAGGGATCTTCCGAGGAGTATTCGGTCCCGGTCCGGGTATGAAGCTCGGTGAACCCACCCCGAGTCAACAACACCGCTGTCGGTCGGGCACTGAGGATGTCGTAACGCCCCTGCTTGATAGCAGGATAACCACTGTCGAGAAACACCGCCCAGGGCTGATCCGCTATGCTCTCAAAAAGCGCGGCGCTGTCTCTATGATAGGGTAGCTCTGTCAATAAGGGACTGCTCATACCACTTCATATACTACTGCAGGATATTGTTCCGTCCGGGTCTTGGTGAAGAGTGCAGCAAGGGGGAAGTCTTGGTGCTGGTATGAATCAATGATATCAAATATGATTGAGATATGCTCAATCTTAGGAAGGCTACCGAAACACCCTTGGCAAAAACAAGCTTTCAAGACCGGTTTAATAATGTCTGCATCGTGATGATGAGCGCACTGGGCGATGCGATTCACGTACTTCCGGTCGCTAACGCACTGAAGCGTGCTGCTCCGCAAACATCCATCACCTGGGTTGTGCAGCCCGGACCTTATAAGCTCCTCAACCATCATCCTGCCATCGATCGGTTTGTGGTGTTTCGCCGCCAGTCAGGTCTAAAGATCATCAATGACTATCGCGAAACCTGGCGCGAGCTCAGACAGGATAGATTCGATCTGGTACTCAATCTGCAAGTCTATTTCAAGGCCGGACTGCTCACCGCCGGAATCCGCGCGGACATGAAACTTGGATTTGACCGTGCCCGGGCTCGGGATCTTAACTGGTTGATGACCTCCCACCGGATCCCCGCCCATGAACCACAACACGTACAGGACCAATACTTCGAGTTCCTGGATTATCTTGGTGTAGACCCCCTACCCCTTGAATGGAATCTCTCAATTACGGAACAAGAAAGGCAAACCCAGCGACGTTTTTTTAAGGACATTCAGCGCCCAGTATGTGCCGTGGTGATGGGCAGCAGCAAACCGCGCAAAGACTGGGCAATCGAACGCTATGCACGACTTCTAGAGATTATTGAAAGCGACTTTGGCTACCAGCCGGTGTTGGTCGGTGGTCCGTCGGCTGGAGAAATAGAGGCAACTTTGCAAGTGATGCACCTCACCGGAGCGAACCCCATAAACGACGTGGGCGCACCGCTTAGACAGCTGGTGTATGTGCTCGACGGCGCGCAGATTGTGGTGAGTCCCGATACCGGGCCCTTGCACATTGCGCGGGCCCTGCAAACCCCCGTCATCGGCCTTTATGGGTATACCAATCCGAAGCGGGTGGGACCCTATCGCAAATACGAAGATCTGGTAGTGGATGGGTATGCGCGCTATGTCGGTGAGAACTACCCCATCAGTATTGAATATCGAAGCGATGGCATGGAACGGATAACAGTGGATAGTGTCGTCGAGAAATTCGAGCTGGCGCTAGCGAAGTATGTATACCCATGACGGATGGGTATGTACCCACCGGAAATAAGTGCAGACCCTAAAAGGACAATTCAGCAATGAGTTTGATAACAATACCGATCGCCGTTGGAGAGCTGATAGACAAGATCACGATTTTAGAAATCAAGACTGAACGCATCAACGATCAACAGAAACTCGAGAACATCAATAATGAGCTCACACGGCTCAATGACACCAGAAATACATCCTCTCTAGCCTCCGTCGATATCGCCGAACAACAACGGCAACTCAAGACAGTTAACGAAACACTGTGGGATATCGAGGACGAAATCCGCGCCAAGGAATATCGTGGGGAGTTCGATGAGCACTTTATCGAACTGGCGCGCTCGGTCTATATCAATAATGATAAGCGAGCGGCCTTAAAGCGCGAAATTAACGAACTTACCGGATCAGAACTGGTTGAAGAAAAATCGTATTTTGACTATCGGCGTACTTAAAGCCCCGGGACGGAGCTATTGATTCCGTGAACGTGAACGTGAACGTACTCGATATTACTCGGCTGGCCGGCACACTTTCGCTAGCATCCAATCTTGCATGATCCACTAGACTACTCCTCGTTCACGAGCACGAGCACGAGCACGTGTACGTTCACCAACCCTCGCTGCAACAACATCACCCGGTGACGGCGCTGCTCTCAACAGCCAGTTTCCTCAGCACATGCGAGACAGCCGCAAGGCCGAAGGCGGCGGTTACTGTGCTAACCGAACCCAAACCACCTGCACAGTTCAGCCGCCCCACTGCAGGATCATGGGGCTTGCTTTGACCTACGCCACCGTCTCCGGAAGGAAAACCCAGTTGTTCAAGGGAGTAGACGCAAGGGATGTCGAAGCGCCGCTTGAGGTTGGTCGGAAACCGGTATTGCTGACGTAATTGCTTGCGGGTTCTGGCCAGCAGGGGGTCATGCTCCGTTCTGCTAAGATCAGCGATCCGGATACGGGTCGGATCGGTCTGCCCGCCGGCACCACCAACGGTGATGATTCTTATTCGGTTACGGCGACAATAGGCAATGAGCGCCGCCTTGATGCGGAAATTATCGATACAGTCGATGATAAAGTCATAGCGGCGTTGCATAAGATCGAACATATTCTCGAGGGTCAGGAAATCCTCGATCTCGATGACCTCGCAGTGTGGATTGATTTCTCGAATGCGTTGGGCCATCACCCCTACCTTGGCCCTGCCGAGGGTAGTGGTCAGAGCATGCAGCTGGCGATTGATGTTGGATTCGGCGACCTGGTCCAGGTCAATCAGGGTAACACGGCCGATGGCCGAGCGTGCCAGCGCCTCGGCGGCCCAGGAACCGACCCCACCGATGCCGATCACGCAGACGTGCGAGCGACCAAAACCCTTCAGTGTCCGTAGTCCGTAAAGACGAGCTATACCGTCGAAGCGTCGGCCGGTCCGTTCAGAGAGATCCAGTATCGCCTGTCCGACCAATGTCACTGCTCAATAGTTTTCACCAATGGACGCAGTTGCAGACTGTAAAACATCTCCAGATACCGCTGCGCCTGAGTACGCTCCAGATCGGTGACATACCTCCAGAACCCATAGATCCTAGAGAGGGTCATCATGCGTTCCGCGTAGCGTTGCCAAGTATAGCGTTGTTCCACTCGCTGTAATGCACCCTGAGAGATTCTTTTCCAATACTCCGCTTCCTTCTTGCAGCGGGCAAAAAATTCAGCGATATGTTCCGCGGCCTGATCCCCATGGTTGGGATCGATGTGAAACCCGGAGACGCCATCCTCGATGATCTCCAGGGGCCCACCGAAGCAGGTAGCAAAGGTAGGCAGGCCGGTGCTCATGGCCTCGATGACGGTCAGACCAAAGGCCTCGAACAAGGCAGGCTGAACAAATACACCACGCTGATCGGCAATGAAACGATAAAGCTCGCCGTTGCGCTCTCGATCCACTTGACCCTCGACCCAGCGAACCTGGTCGTTGAGCTGGTAGCGATCCATGAGCTGATGCATCTGCTCGATTTGAGCACGCTCCTCGGCATCACTCGAACGCTGCGGGTCGATGTGAGCGGAGGCAATGAGTAGATTGGCCTCACTGCGCAGGGCATCGCTGCGGGCATACCACTCCAACAGGCCGGTGATATTTTTGATCCGATCCATGCGTGCCATGGTGAAGATCAGGGGACGGTCCCGATGGGTCAGTATACCGCGGCTCACTCCGTCCTTATTGTCCCCGAAGATGAGCTCTTCGATCTCGGGGAGCAGGTGATGCAGGCGACGCTCGGTCTGCGTGGCGGAAAAGTAGACCTGTGAATCGGCCCCCGGCGAAACGATGTTGAACTTCGGATCGTAGACGTCGATCCCGCGGACTACCCGGTACAAACCAGGCATGGTAAATGCCATGTGCGCCTCGTATTGGCCAACGCTGTTGGCGGTGCCGGCAATCTCCTGATAGGTGCTGGTGATAATAAAATCCGCGGTATTCATAGCGAACAGATCGGCCGTGAATTGGCAAGAAAAATGATACTGCTCCTCGTTGTCCCGCCAGTAGAGATCGGAATACAGGTATTTGGTCTTTTCCAAGGCGTGGGCGATATTGCACTGAGTGACACCCAAGCGGTGCGCCATCAAAGACGCCACCAGGTTACCGTCGGAATAGTTGCCGACGATCAGATCCGGCCGCCCGCCCAGCTCGGCGAGCAATTCCGTCTCAGCATCCTGAGCATAACGTTCCAGATAGGGCCAGATTTCAAACCTGGAGATCCAATGAGGGATCTCCTCACCCGCATCGTTACGAAAAGGTACCCGCAGGATATGTGCATTGCGGGTGCCGACGATGGGCTCCAGATGCTGATTGCAATTGGTGCCCTCGGCCTCGGGGATGAGTCGGGTCAACACCACGATTCGGGGTTCGATATCCAGCCCCTGCTCATAAAGCCGTTGTTTCATGTCCTGTTCCAAGGCACGCACCTGATCGAGGATATAAACGACCTGCCCCCCCGTATCCGGTCTGCCCAGCACATCTGATTGACCGAACCAGCCATGGGGGGAGAGTATGGCCAGCGAAAATATCATGGGTATGCGGCCTAGGAAGGCCTCCAAGGTATCGGGCGAAGAGGCCTCCAGAAGGTCCAGGAGTATCTGGATGGTCTCATTGATCCGAGCCGCATTTCGCCCCCACCCCGGTTCGAATCCGAATTTCCGCAATTCTTGGGACAGTTCGTTCCATTCGGTAGCTGGATCCTGAGACCCGAGATAGTCCTCGCCGCTGCGCAAGGCCCGACGCAGGCCGACCACATCCTTAACGACATCATTGAGCATCAATTGCCTACCGCGGCAACAGTGTACGCGCAGAAAATCCAGCAACCGCTGATCACCCTTGCCCAGATCCTCGAATAAGCGGCTGGACAAGCGCCGGTTGAGATACTCCACTCCACGACCTATGGATCGAGACTCTTTCGGTTTGTAATACTCACTGGAAAAGGGTTCCAGATCCACCTCCAAACTCCATTCG
>JBDLIZ010000130.1:0-11008 GCA_039714615.1 Pseudomonadota bacterium
TAATTGCTGTTCGATAAGACTAGAACTAGCAAACCAGGTAAATCTATACCAGAATAACAATTTAGATAGTAATGTATCGAATTAAGCGCGATCATTTTCAGGATCTAGGTATAAATTGTACCTAAAAATCATTTATAACTATAAATGTAACTACTCAGCCTGTTATGGATCTGTAAGTGTTTGATATTCTGAGAAAAGATTTTTTGAAAAATGAGTAAAATATCAGTTTCTGGTCAATTTTGTACGATTTCTCGAAAAATACTTATTTAATATCAATATGTTATATACCTGAGTAGTTACCTATAAATTATAGTATTGGTATATTTTTGTAAGAGACTGTCCTTCTGAACAGGGCTTGTCAAGCTTTGTATGTACATCGATACTCCACTCATTATGTGTTCATGGAGATAAACCAATCCAGAACCGACCAAACATCTATAGAAAATAACTATACTAATAGCAAGGAACCTGCCTAGGTCCTATGTCAACCCTTCTGTGAGAACCCAATATGACAAACGTCATGGATCAACTACACGCAGATCATATCAATATTGCAAGAATCATCGATCTGTTAAAACACCAATATGAAGAAATGCGCAGGGATGGGTCACCGGATTTCAATTTGATGTTGGATATCATGGATTACATCCACAGCTATCCGGACTATGTTCACCATCCCAAGGAAAACGTGGTGTTCAAAGTATATCTCGAGCACCACAAAGATATGCAGGATACGATACAGGCCCTGATGATTGAGCATCAAGAAATGGTACAGAAAACCCGCGATCTCCATGATGCGATCGACGGCATTCTGAATGATTCGCTAGTCGACAAAGCAGAGCTGGAACTCCAGCTGGCGGAGTTCATCGCCCAGCAGATACGGCACATGGACACCGAAGAAGCAAAGGTGTTTCCCATGTTGCGCAACACCCTGAATAAAGAAGACTTGGCCCATATCGAGGCCGAACTTCCCACCGAAGAAGATCCCTTGTTCGGCGAAGTGGTACGGAAACGCTTCGAGGCCCTTTACCAGCACATCACCGCAACGACGTAGACTCCATGTTTGAACATGCCACACAACATCAAGCATGGAGTCTAGAGCCTGTCAGACTTAGGACGGATCTACTGAGGAAAGACCGGATTTGGACAGATTTCCCGGTCCCTTTCGTTAACTGGCTACGGCTCCAGCCGGTCACGATGCCCTGAAAGAGTGACTACAGCGCACCCATCTGTGAGCGGCCTTATTCAGGGCATTGTTTCCTTATCGAATCAACATCCATCGATGTCAAGAGTAACCATGTTTTACTACCACCCTCTATTCCTTCCAGATTCGACTACATTCATATATGAGAGCTGGCTAAATCGCCAATCACGCAGAGGGTTTAATAAAGACTGCAAGGGAAAAAAATAATGGAGAATATTTTTGATTTTGCCGATGAATTGGGACCGCTCAAGGTGATCCATGTCCATGAGCCCTCAATTGGTCTGAAGGCGGTTCTGGTAGTGGACAATGTGGCCAGGGGACCCTCCATCGGTGGGGTACGCATGGCTCCCGATGTCTCCACCGAGGAGTGTTTCCGGTTGGCCCGGGCGATGACCTTCAAGAATGCCGCCGCCGGTCTGCCCCATGGCGGCGGTAAGGTGGTGGTCTATGGCGATCCCAAGATGGACAAGACGAAAAAGGAGAAGCTGCTCCGTGGACTGGCCCAGGCGTTACGCAATGAGGAGAGCTACATCTTTGCCCCGGACATGGGTACCGATGAGGCGTGCATGGCCTGGATCAGGGATGAAATTGCACGGGTGGTGTCCCTGCCACGAGAGATCGGTGGCATTCCGTTAGATGAGATCGGGGCAACCGGTGTTGGCCTGAGCCATGCCGTGGATGTTGCCCTTAACTACTGTGATTTTGAACTCCAGGGGGCGCGTTTCGTGGTCCAGGGCTTTGGTGCCGTAGGCAAAAACGTGTCCCGTTTCCTCGCCGCACGGGGAGCAGTGTTGGTGGCCGTAGCCGACTCCAGCGGTGCCATTCACAATCCCGCCGGACTGGATGTCGACACGCTGCTGGAACTCAAGAGTAGTGGTAGCAGTGTGACCGATTATGAGGATGCGGTAAAGATGGAGCGGGATGCGGTGATCAATGTCGAGTGCGACATCTGGATCCCGGCCGCCCGCCCCGATGTGGTCAACGAACAGAACGTACATCGCCTCAATACCCAGTTGGTGGTGGAGGGGGCCAACATCCCCTTTACCCCCGGTGCCGAGAAATATCTGCATGAGAAAGGGGTGCTCTGCGTACCCGACTTTATCGCCAATGCCGGCGGGGTGATCTGTGCGGCGACGGAGTACCACGGCGCGAGTCAGGACGCTGCCCTGCAGACCATCGAGGAGAAGTTGCGGCGCAATACGGAGCAGGTGCTGGAAGTGTCGAAACGCAAGCAGATCCTGCCGCGGGAAGCCTCCATGGAACTTGCCATGCAGCGAGTCAAGCGGGCCATGAGTTTCCGACGTTTCTCGCTATTTTCAACAGCACAACAGTGGGTCTGAGTAACTCGGCCAAATTTATAGAACCGGTGAGAGCTAGCTAAGGAATGCTACTAAAATAACTTCCCCAACAACTGGCCTGCCTCATCTGCTAGCCAACTTTATCGGCGCTCTGGGAAGACGTGATATCACTACCGAAGAGCCCTTCGACATGGCAGAGATAGTGCGTCAGGCTGCCGAGAAGCTGCTGGCCGAAATCCAGACCAGAGTGGATCGTTATTGGGAGGAGGTTGAAAAAGAGGGGAAGGAGAAAAGTACGTCATGATACCCTCAGCTAAAAGCTATTGCCATCGTGGCGGTGAGACCCCTCTGCTGGGGGAGACCATCCCCGAGCACTTTGCCCATATTGCTGAGCAGTTTCCGGAACAGGAGGCTGTGGTCTCGATGCACCAACAGCGTCGAATGAGCTACAGAGAGATGGTAAGGGGTGTCGATAAACTGGCCCGCGGCCTGCTGGACATCGGTTTTGGCAAGGGTGCTCGTATCGGGGTCTGGTCAACCAACAACATCGAGTGGCTGCTGCTGCAGATGGCAACAGCGCGTATCGGTACCATTCTGGTAAACATCAACCCGGCCTACCGGCCGCGTGAACTGGCCTACGCCCTGCAGCGATCCGAGGTGCAGGGTATCTTTACCATCCCCTCCTTCCGCTCCAGTGACTACATTGCCATGCTGATTGAGCTGCTCCCTGAGTTAAAGCACTCCGGGCCGACGAAACTCAACAGCAAGATGTTCCCCTTCCTGCAGAGAGTGGTGATCTATGATCCTGCAAAAAACACCGAAACTGAACGCCCCCACCGTGGATTCATGCTCTGGCAGGAGGTACTACAGGCGGGAGAGGATATCGAGGAGGGAGCGCTTGATCAGATTACGGACTCACTGGATCGCGATGATCCGATCAATATCCAGTACACTTCCGGCACCACCGGCTTTCCTAAGGCGGTGGTGCTGACCCACCACAATATCCTCAACAATGCCTGGTTTTCCGCCCAGGCGATGCACCTTACCGAGCAGGATCGCCTCTGCGTACCGGTGCCATTCTACCACTGTTTCGGTATGGTACTGGCCAATCTGCTTTCGTTGTCGGTGGGAGCCTGTCTGGTATTGCCCAGTGAACACTTCGATCCCCTGACGGTACTGCAGGCCATCGAGGCCGAGCAGTGCACCGCGCTTCACGGGGTACCCACCATGTTCATTGCCGAGCTGGAACAGCCGGGCTTTTCCGGGTTCAACCTCTCCAGCCTGCGTACCGGCATCATGGCCGGTGCCCCCTGCCCGCCCCCATTGATGAAGCGGGTGATGGAGGAAATGCACTGCGCCGAGATCCTGATCGGTTACGGGGAGACCGAGGCCTCGCCCCTGACCCATCTGACCGATCCCGATGATACCCTGGAACGGCGCACCGGGACGGTAGGCAGAAATCTGCCTCACCAGGAGGTGAAGATAGTGAATATCGAGAGTGGCGAGACAGTTGCGCGGGGCGAAGTGGGGGAGATCTGCTTTCGTGGCTACCACATCATGCAAGGCTATTACGGTGATCCCGAGACGACCCGCAAGGCACTGGATGAGCATGGCTGGCTGTTCTCCGGCGATCTGGGCAGCATGGATGCTGAGGGTTATGTAAAGATCACCGGCCGACGCAAGGAGATGATCATCCGTGGAGGGGAGAACATCTACCCACGGGAGATCGAGGATCTAATCTTCAGCCATCCAAAGGTGGCAGAGGTAGCGGTATTCGGAATTCCCGACGAATTTTATGGCGAGCAGGTGATGGCATGGATCCAGCTACAGGCGGGGAGTGAGATCGATGCAGATGAGATCAGGGATTATTGCAGGGAGCGACTGGCTCACTTCAAGATACCGAAGCACATCCGGTTCGTTGATGAGTTTCCCATGACCGTTACCGGCAAGTTGCAGAAGTTCCGCATGCGGGAGATGGCCCTGGAGAAGATGCAGCAGCAGGACTGATACAGTCCCCACAGGGTTGCCCCGTTTGAGCAACCGGGCCCAGCCCCCTGCTCTTCAATGAGCCAAAATAACTTGGCTACAGTAAACTCTCTATTCTCGGACAAGCTCCTAGCCCGGATATTTCATGAATTCACGTGATGATCGCGCAGGATGTTGTTTTCACAAGGGATTTTCCGAAGGCGTCGCGTATCCTTGATTCCGGGCAACTGAGGAGAATCCCTTGTGGAATCAACAGACAAGCGAGGGCACGCGCAATTTATGAATTATCCGGGCTAGGTGAGGTTCGCCAACTTCTCCTTGGCCGCACTGTCCTCGATGTAGAGGTGGACATCCCGCTGCGGGAAGGCAATGCTGATTCCCTCGGCATCGAAACGTTTCTTGACCGCCTTGGTAATGTCCCAGTAGACATCCCAATAGTCCGCAGTCTTAGCCCAGGGACGGCAGATGAAGTTGACCGAGGAGTTCGCCAGCGTGTTTATACGGATAGTCGGGACGGGATCCTTCAGTGCCTTGGGATGACTGGCCACAACCTCCTCAAGGATCGCCTGGGCCTTGTCGGTGTCTTCGGTGTAACCGATACTGAATTCCATGTCCACCCGCCGGGTATCTACGCTCGTGGCATTGGTGATGACGTCGTTCCATATCTTATTCGTTGGGCACCACCATGTCCTTGTTGTCAAGGGTCTTTATGGTAGTGGCGACCAGGTTCATGGAGATCACCTTGCCGGAAACGCCGCCGGCCTCTACTACATCCCCCACGTCGAAGGGCTGGAAGAGCAGGATCATGATGCCACTGGCGAAGTTGCTGAGCGAGTCCTGCAGAGCAAATGCGATGACGAAGCCGGCGGCACCGACGATGGCCAACAGGGGACCGATGCTCACCTCCAGGGCAGCGAGCGCCATGATGATACCGACGATCATCACCAGCCAGCGCACCATTCCGACCAGAAAATCATCGAGCAACTGGGAGACGTTTTCCATCATGCCGAGACCGCGGTGTACGGCGCGGCTCAGGATCTTGGACAGTAACCATGCAATAAAAATGATGCCGATGAAAACGGCGACGTTCTTAGCCCAGCGAAAACCGCCTTCCTGGGAGGTTAACCAGCCCTTGACGGCGATCCAGGCGGAGGTGGTGTCCTTCACGTCGACCTGAATACCCCGAACAGAGCCAATGTAGAGGTGGTAGTCCTTGATCTTGGCCAGGGTTTTAGCGTCACCCTCGTCAGTCTTGGTCTCAAGCTCTTCGAGGACAGATTTCAGACGATCGATGGCCATCGTGCGTTCCTCGCGCAGCTTGTTGACGTTCTCAAGCAACTCAACCTTTTCCCCCTTCTTTGCCTCTTCCGCCCGTTCCATCGCTGCGGCGGTTTCATCGATAGCGACTGCCTTAGGATCGTTCTCCTCCAGCCGCTGCACCGCCTCTTTGGACCTATCCCGGGTTTCGGCGATGGCTTGCTCGGCCTCCGCTGTCGCCTCCCTGGCCTTGCGCGCGGACTCGCTGCCACGATTGTCCATCTCCTCCACGGCCTCCTGCACCCGGCCTAGCGCATCTTGCGCCTCGTCAGCCGCCACGGCGGTCTCGTTCAGACCCTCTTTGGTCTCCGCGGCCAAGCGCTCCTTGGCCTCAGCGGTCTTCTCTTCCGTTACCGCAGCCTCCTCCACCGAGTCCTTGATCTCACGCATCATCTCCTGTGCCTCCCTGGCCGCCTCTTCCGTCTCCTGGATCTTGTTCGCATCACCGGAGACCTTGACCTCCTCGACCTTCTTCTTTACCTCCTCCAGTTGTTCTTTGGCCTCTTCGGCCTTCTCCTGAATCTCCTTCGACTTTTCGATTTCCCTGTTCTGGCGCTTGACCACGATCTCGGCCTTGGAGATCTCTATTACCTTCGCTTTCAGAAGCGCCTGCCAGGCGTCTGCCTCCACCAGAAGTTCTTTTTTGGTAAGGGGCTTGAGCATCAGGACCAGCTCTTCCACCAGCACATCGGGATCGGCTGTAGTGACGGCCACCGGTATTACCTCTGTATCACCTTCACCGGCAAAAGACGAAGAAACTGTGCCGACTAACAAGATCCAAAGAACGGCCATCAAAGTGATCCATACACGCTGTCGCATCATTCATTCCTCCTCAAAATGGTTCGTATTTGCATGTGCCAATCAATATAAATATTCACGTTCATAAACGCTCTGAAAGCGTTCAGGTCATCAAACCACTGACGATTCGAATTTTAAGCTTGGATTAAGGGTGTTCGTCTAAGCTAATCTCCAGCATAAACCAATTCTTCTGGAGATATTGACAATGAAACGATGGATTTTAACCGCTGTTGCCGCCAGCGCCCTTATCATAGGTATGAACGGTGTGGCAACCGCAGCAGACGATGCGCCAGTATATGGGCGCGATTTGATGACCGAGCAGGAGCGCACCGAGCACCGTGAGCGCATGCGAAACATGGAGACGGAACAGGAACGCAATGAGTACCGCAAGCAAACGCACGAGCAAATGAAAAAGCGCGCTGATGAACGGGGTGTGACAATCCCAGAAAATCCCGGCATCCGCGGCAAAGGCTATGGTCGTGGAGGCCCTGCCGGGCACGGGGGAGGCGGCGGACGCGGTCGCTGACAATCGAGAGAACCGGGTGCGCCATGTGGACCGCTTATAAGCAGGTGCAGTAGATGGCCTTTTTATTTCGAGCGTGGATGAGGTGGAGTTTGGGTGCGGTTCTTGTTGGCCTACTCACCACGTTGAATTCAGCAATCGCGGATCACGATGTGGTCTACCGCTTACGACACGAGGGTAAGATACTGCCATTGTCCGAATTTATTAGCCGCGCTCAGGCCATTCATCCCGGCGAATTGCTTGAGGCTGAACTCGAACAGAGGCGTGGGCGGCATGTCTATGAGATCGAGATCGCTGGCGAGGATGGGCGTTTTTATGAGATATACTTTGATGCGGCTACGGGAGAACTTTTAAATAGGGTTGGGGAGTGAGTCATGCGTATCTTGGTGGTTGAAGATGATCATGCCCTGGCCCGCGAGTTAAAACAGCGCTTGCGTCGCGAGGGATATGCTGTGGACACGGCCAAAGATGGGATTGACGCTGAACATCTAGGCAATGAAGAAGGCTACGACCTTATCGTTCTTGACCTGGGCCTTCCCGGCCGTTCGGGATTGGAGGTGTTAAGGCGTTGGCGGCGCAATCACATTCAAATACCCGTCATCATTCTCACTGCACGAGATGCCTGGCATGAAAAGGTGGAGGGCTTTAAGGCAGGCGCGGACGACTATGTGGCAAAGCCATTCCACATCGAGGAGTTATTGGCCCGCCTACAGGCCGTTATCCGCCGGAGTGTAGCGAATGCGGGAAGCCACCTGAGCGCGGGCGGTATTACGCTGGATGAAGATCATCAAGAAGTCGACTTGGGTTCCGGTAAGCGTTTATCACTCACTGGCACCGAGTTCCGCTTACTTCGCTACTTTATGTTGAATCCCGGCAAAATACTCTCTAAGTCCCGGCTCACTGAGCATATCTATGAATTTGACGATGAGCGCGACAGCAACGTCATCGAGGTCTATGTAAACCGGCTACGACATAAACTTGGAAAGGACCTCATCAAGACCAAACGAGGTCAGGGTTACGTATTTAACCTAGATCCTGCAAGTACCGATCAATGAATTCATTGCAAGGACGGCTTGGCATCTGGTTGGTAAGCAGTGTTGTGCTTCTGTTTGGATTGCATTGGTTAGTGACCAGCCGCGCACCGCGCGCGTTTACCGAAGAATACATTCTCTCTCGCCTTGAACATGACGGGGAAAGCTTATTGGTCGGCCTCCAGTTTCACCCTGAAGGCGTTCCCTTCGTAAAGAGTGGCTACAGCGCCCCCATCTATGAGCGGCCCTATTCAGGGCATTATTTCCTTATTGAATCTAACGGTCATCGACTGAGGTCTCGTTCGCTGTGGGACCAAGACTTGGTCAAACCCGTGTTGATTGTAGATCGAGTGTGGTATCAGCCAGGCCCTCAAGATCAGTCATTGCTCGTTTGGTCTGGTGAGTATGAAAAGTCCGGTTATCCGGTACGCGTCACGGTGGCCGAAGATCTAACCACATTGCAACATCATACTGCCAAGTTCCGGCTACGCTTCACCATAGTGACATTGACTCTTTTGCTCATTTTAATCATTGTGCAACGACTCATCGTGCGGATGAGTTTTAAACCTCTGAGTAAGATGCGTGATGATTGTCGGAGGCTTGGAAAAGGCGAAATCTGTGCATTACGTGACGATGTTCCCTCGGAAGTAAAGCCCCTAGTCGGCGAGATCAATCACCTGCTTGGCGCTATGCAAGAACGTTTGCAACGCAATCGCAATGCCTTGGGCAATCTAGCCCATGCCTTGAAATCACCACTAACTCTGTTGATGCAATTGAACGATAATATTTCAGCTCGGATTGATCCAGTGTGCTCGAATGAAATCAAGAGTACGGTCGAAAAAATGAGAACGATTATTGATCGTGAGCTGAAGCGGGCACGCCTTTCGGGTATTGCCTCGGCGGGTCAGCGCTTTGACGTCACCGGAGAACTTCCCGATCTAATCGATGTATTGAAAAAAATCTATGCGGATAAAAATCTGACTTACCAACTTAACATGGGTCTGAATAAGGCCTTCCCCGGTGATCGCGAAGATCTCATGGAGCTGTTTGGTAATCTACTCGATAACGCCAGTAAGTGGGCGAGCAGTAGAGTGGAGATTACGATCGACGATATTCCAGGGTTGAGTTTTCGCATCGAAGATGATGGACCAGGGGTTGCTGACGAGGCGCTGGAACGGTTAGTCAAACGGGGGGTGAGAATGGATGAGTCCACACCCGGTCATGGCTTAGGATTGTCCATCGTCAGTGAAATCATTCAACAATACCGAGGCCGCATCACCCTCAGCCGCTCAAAGACATTGGGCGGATTAAGGGTGAAAGTCTACCTGCCTGAACGTGAGCGAGCCCAATAAGCAAGCTCTTATTGCGCACTCTATGATTTTCGGCTAACGGTGCGTAACATCATTTACTCAATTATTTCAAGACGACCGCATGGATCTCGGCCTAAGGTGTCAGCCGGCGATATCCGGATCCACAGTTAAGGGCCTACTGCTCCAGTTTTGTCGGCAAGAATTTTGACGGCCGCAGAACATTGTTGCGCCAGTGCCTGCAAACGGTCGATAGTATCGTGTTGTGAGGATCTACCCTGATGCTCTGTGGTTCTGTTCCCAACTGAAAATTGAAGGCGTTGTTATCCTTCGTATAGGGGGCATAGTCCGGGCTCCATTCAAAGACGAAGTAATTGGTACCGAGTTCCTCCAAGGCTAGCATAGTGTCATTGAGGAACAAATCGGCCCCTGGAGCCCAACGAACCGTCCCGATCTCTGTCACCGCAACTGGCACCTTGGCGGAATCCACCAACCTGGTAACCGGCCTTAGCAGTGTATTAATTAGTTTAGCATCAAATGGTCGGGGTTCTCCATCACCCCTGATATCAATATTTCCAGGATAACTAAGCGGAGCCTCAGTTTCTTGCTGGGTATACCGTGGGGGTTCATAAGAGTGCGCAACGTGGACTATCCCCTTACCCTTTGTTCCCTTAATGTATGGCAGCCATGCCACACCACCATATCCATTCCCGGAGATCAATATTGGCGTATCAGGATCAATTTTTCGTATTGCAGTCACGATACGTGGATGCAGCTGATTCCAGTCATAAGTGGTTTGGCCATATCTACGGTGAAACCGTGCTGGATCCTGAATGTTAATGCGGTCAGAACGGACATCGCTGCCCACATCACTGGAGTTGGGCTCAACCATGAGTTCATAGCCTACAACACTTGATCTGCTGCGATATCGATTAGCCAGGAACCGCCACATGGCCACCCATGCATCCTGTGCCTCACGGCTCGACCACAGATGATCGTTCAGTTTCTCTGCACCAAACCAGGTTCCCGCCTCCTGGTGGAAAAAAGTAAACTCGCTGCGACCCGGACCAGTACGTATCGCAAGGACCGCGAACAGATCTGCGCGCTCGATCATTGTCAACAGATGGTCCAGGTGCGCGACCAGATCTTGATCGATCCTGTACGGTGGGTCCTCAGTGAACACGCCTGGATGAGAGACCACCACGGCATTTGCGCCACATGCGGCGAGTGCTGTGAAATCGTCCGCTTTGAACAGTGGCCCGGCCGGGGGTCTGCCGAGTGCCTCATCCTCAAGCTCCTCATAATACTTTCGCTGGTAGATGACTGCACCACGCAACTGCGGTCCATGATCATTGCTCCACAACGCCATCTTGTCCCGACACGACGGGTGGCCATGCGAATGCGCATTCAGCCCTAACAAAAGCAAGACCGCAGCCAATGAAATAGTTGACCAGTCAGACATCCACAGATTACACCTTATGGAAAGATATCCATCACGAATGGGTATATACGCATGGAGGGTATGGCTTAGAATCTCACCATCA
>JBDLIZ010000131.1:0-10978 GCA_039714615.1 Pseudomonadota bacterium
TTCTACCATTAATGTGTGAATCTCCGTTCCCGGGCTCGTCCAACAAACGGTTCAGATTGTGGTTCGCTCCGCTCTCACAATCTAACCTTATTCGTTGGGGAGAGGGCCTGTTGCGACTTGGCGACCGATGCCCAAACCATAAGAAGCCCTGCCAAAAGAGTCAAAAGAGCAAAAAGGAGAATATTTCGTTTCATTGCCTGATCGAATATCGGTTGGTTCATCGAGGTTAGTGATCAAGTTATCGACAAGATGCGTACCTGCTCTAATGTGGACCGTGTTTTGCGCTCTGTAGCCCTCCATGAGGCCCACCGGATGTGTCGTGGTTTACGCTAAGCAGCGCAGCCTGCAGGTCACTTTCCCGTAATGCCCCCATCTCCTTGAGGATGTTCCCGAGTTGGGGCACTTTAACCTCACGCTGTCTCATCAAGGCGTCTTCGAGCTGTTTCTCGGTGATGAGCTCCTGCCGTAAAAGCATCTCTCCGAGGCGCAGTCTCCCATGGAACAGGCCGGCCTGCATAACATGATCGCCAACCGTGGGCGCTTGAAACCAGCATTCGGGGGCCAGTAAGGGATATTGTCCGCGCAACCGCTGTGATATGACATCAACGATACGCTCAGCAGCCCGCCCGTCACCATAAGGATTCTCGCCTGTGGTCATGGCATGGTATGCCGCCCGATCGGTCAGCAACTTGATGGCCTGCGCAACAATCACCTCCCTGGAAATGCCCACTATCTTCGACATACCGGCGAGAGAGGCCTCTGGGCGTTCCGTCACCTGGCGCAGCACGAGTACGGGCTTGTGCAGGGCCGGCGCCTCCTCTTGAACACCTCCAGAATCAGTCAATATCAGATAGGCACGGCGCATAAGATATAGAAATGCCTCGTAGCCGAGCGGCGGGGTGAGATAAACCCGATCCACCCCGCCCAGGATATCCTTTACCGTACGGCTTACGTTGGGATTCAGGTGCACGGGATAGACAACCGCCAGATCCGGAACGCGCTCTACCAGATCTCTCAAGGCAAAACAGATATTCTCCAGATCCTCGCCAAGTGACTCTCGGCGATGTGATGTGGCTAACAGAATACGGTGGCTGTCAAAGGGGATGTGCTCCAGACCCGCGCCCACCAATGCGGATGAACGCGTCAGGTGATTGGCCAGGGCATCGACGACGGTGTTTCCGGTAATGACGATCCTGTCCCTGGCAACACCTTCCCGGACGAGTTCCTGGAACGCCAACGCAGTTGGGGCCAGATGGACGTCAGTCAAAACGGTGGCCAAACGCCGATTGACCTCTTCCGGGAAGGGATTTTGGTTGTCATGACTGCGCAGTCCCGCCTCAACGTGTGCTACGGATTGGCCGAGATAAAACGCGGCTAAGGCCGTAGCAAATACCGTCGTAGTATCGCCCTGAACGATGAGCAAGTCAGGCCGGACCTCCTGCAACACGGGTTTGACCATCTTCAACACCCGCGCAGTCAAGTCACTCAGATCCTGGTTCGGGCTCATGAGATCGAGATCAACGTCCGGGCTGATCCCGAACAGGCTCAATACCTGATCGAGCATTTGGCGATGCTGGGCAGTGGCAACCACTACCGTCTCGAATTCCTGATCGCGTGCCTTGAGTTCATGAACGACGGGACCCAGCTTGATGGCCTCTGGCCGCGTTCCCATGATGACTGCTATCCTTTGGCGTGGCATTACTTTACACTCCCTGTATTTTCCGGCACAGCCCGCATCCCGTAATGCGGACAAGACCCTAATCACTCCAGTCCGGCATCGGATCATGCGGTTCCTTGCACAAAAACTTATGGCGATACTGCAAAACTGCCTACTGAGTTAAGATACTCTCAAACCTGCTACGTTTGGTAAAGTATCAGATGACAATATTGAGTATTTGATCTAACTTTTGCCCACCGCACTCCATGAGACGACTGGCGCGGACAACCGGCCCCGGAACGTATGCAGACACCCATGACGAAGGGTTTTTCAGGAGCTCAGAGTGATTTCCTGAGAGTCAAGGCGAGCAGACTGTAGTGGCCAAGGGCTGCTATACCCATGGCCCGGAAAAGGATCAGAAAGCAGGAAGGGAAGCCCTTGTTGACCGACCACAACATCTAGTAGGTGGTTGAGTTAAGTGCCCAGCCGGTATTAAGATATTTTCATTCCACCACGGCCTGTCGTTCGTCCGCGGGCAGCGGTTCTTCCTCACCTGTCGCTTCTATGATCACCAACAGGTCGCCTTCCTGAATCTTGCTCTGATCGTGTTGCCAGAATCCAACAGGTATACCCCCACGATGCAACCGGACCACCAGATCGGGACCAATCTCATGCATATTCAGCCCAATCTCCTCTGGTCTTGCTGAGCGTTCTGTGAGACTGATCCTGCCGGTGGCCGTCATGAGGTCGACCAGGTAACCTACCGTATGCGGCCTGACCACGGCGTCTGCCAATAGATAGCCCCCAAGCTTGGCGGGCGAAACGATGACATCGGCGCCACTCTGTTTGATGAGTTTCACATTCTCCTCTTCCTTGGCACTGGAAATAATCTTGACGTCTGGATTTATATTTCTCACAGTAAGCACGACCAGCACGTTTGTGTCGTCTCTTCCCGGGCTGACAATCACCGCCTTTGCCTTTTCCACCTTGGCCTTATGCATGATGTTTTCGCGGCTAGCATCGCCGCGCAAACCGACAAACCCACTCTCTGCCGCATCCCGCAGCGCATGCTCTGAAATATCCACGACTACGATATTGTCTGGGGGCTGGCCTTTCATAACCATCTCCTGGGCAGCCACGCGTCCACTGTGACCGTAGCCGCATACGATGATGTGCTGCTCTAATTGACGTCGAAGCTTGGCCATGCGGTAATCCTCGATGATCTTCTGAACCACAAACTCATAAGCAGTGCCCAGGAATATAAACCAGATAAAAATCCTGATCGGAGTAACAAACAGAGCATCAACAAAACGCGCCCGTTCCGATACCGGCACAATGTCGCCGTAGCCCACCGTGGTAATGGTGACCATGGTAAAGTAGAGCACGTCTGAAAACGTGACTTCGCCATCGGCGACATCCTTAAGCCCCATTCGATCAAGCCAGAACACCAGCAACACTACGGCGATCAGCAATACTATGATCCCCAACCGGATGACCAAGGTACGCTTTGGACTGACCTCACTTTTGGTAAACAATATACGAGGCCGGCGAGCGTACCTCCACTCCCTGAACCTCGAAGGGGTGTTACGTCGAGCAAACCTCAGCCTGATGGGTTTCATTCATCCACCATACAATCGTGCCAAAAGACAGCTGGTCAGGAAAAGGGCTTCCAGACCAATCTCAGCTTGGGCAGCAGGGTCAGGACAGCTAGCAGGGCAATAACCATGGCCAGGGCCGTAAACAATCCGAAGTAGATGGTGGGGATAAAGTTCGACAGCACCTGGATAGAGAAACCCAAGATGATGGTGATGGAAGTGTAGAATAAGGCCTTGCCAACATTGGCGTGACAATGGTATAGGGTTTCAACATAGTCCTGCCTGGTGGAGTATTCCTCCCTGAAACGGTAAATATAGTGGATGGTATCATCTACCGCGATACCGAGCATGACCACGCCCAGGGTGAGGATCTGCGAGCGAAATAAATTCTGCAACATGTTGTTGTAGAGCACCAGTAATCCGGAGGAGAATAAGTAGGATAAACGCCCTTTTTATAGAACAGCAAAGTACCAAAGGGCCACAGAGCTGTCAAACAAGCGGGGCATCGGCCTGGAATCAGGTATTTTCCACCCAAGAAACGTGCCCTGTATCAGTGGTTGTAAAGAATTTTAGGGTTTCGAGCAGGCAACGGCCATAGGGGATTGCCGGCCGGGAACTGACCCGGATGGAATGGATTCGAAACATCGCTGGAATTGGAATGGGAATCTCTGGCGGGTTGATCTTCTCGAAAGATGCACTCTTATCTAAAACTGGGATGGTATCCACTCCAATTCTCGCCATAGTATTCTTTCTATCCTGTGTGCGATCATTATCGAAACGGCAAGCAGATGACTGAGAATAAAGGATTCCGCACCCAGCTTCCATCACAGTTGCAGGAAGACCGCCTTCTTCAGGCGTTCCTTGAAAAGGAGGGTGTACGAACAGAGGATTTACCTGACGTGATTCCGCTGGCGCTCCATCACGCAGGTGATGCTGTCGTCAGCCCAAAAGAATTGGTTATAAAATGTGCAATATAAAAAACTGCCTTCGACTATTGGGGTTTTCACTTGGCGCGCTTAGTCTCGCTTTTCTTGCCTGGCCGGCAAGCGGAAACGGTGAAACCCCCTTTGCCTTCAAGAACCACATGCATCATATCTTACATAGCTACAACCATGCTCGGATCAGTTTGAATTTAGAAAGATACGATATTGTCGATATTCACCTAAGGCAAGTAGAAAGGTCAATACAAAGACTTCCGGAGTTCATGCCAGAGTATAATATGGATGGAACGAAGTTTGATAAGGGCCTTTTTATAAGACGACTTGATGAATTCCAAGAAAAGGTTTCAAGGCTAAGAACAGCGGCGCAAAAGCAGCAGCTTAGTGACATGAATCGCCTCCCGAGAAAAATCTTTGATATGTGTGTCAAGTGTCACGAGGAAGCAAGGCTGAAATACCTCTTCCGGCTTCCACCCGGCACCAGGACGCTTTTTCATGACTATATGCACAGGATATCCGAGAATTTTGACTTGCTTAGAATACACACCGAGGAAGAAGTGAAAACCGGTGAGACCGAAGTTTTCCTGAGGCTCATTAGCTACTACTTGGAACTTCTCGAGTCTACATTCCCGGATGCGGGGCCTTCTGGGGTGATAATGAACCGGGATGATGCTGTCAACCGAATAAGATCCCTTAAGAGATTTACCAAAATAATGCGAAATGATGTGGAGAAAAAGAAACCAGTCGACATCGAAAACTTCAGAAACTCGCTAAACGGTTTCTGTGTTGCTTGCCATGAACCTGAGCGTATCAAGTAGCCAGGACGGAAAACAGGGTCAGAGAGCAATTGTTACTAAGGAATGCTACCGAAATAACTTCCCCATCTGGCTTGCCTTATCGTCCGTCTTCGGCGTTGCAATAACAGTTACATAGCTAGGCTATGCGCCTGTTATCGCGCCTTGAATACGAACGATCATTTGGCGCCAGTTAGGAAAATTATTTCGTTCGCATTCCTAATATGTACTAATCTAGACTCGATCTGACAGTTACCTCTTTAAATGTTGATGGTTTGGTTTTTACACCTTCATCAATATCGGTAACCCTCTCTTAAATCTGAAAGGTGTCAGATCAGATCTAAACTAATACATGGTTAGATTGTGAGACTTGGCCCCGTTTTTTGAGTCCGAATCTGCCCTGATGCAGGTTCTGCTCGAAGACTCGAATGCTCGCTCAGGTGTGGCTCGACCCCCTGAGAACCGATTTCGCACCAGAACCTAACGGCTACTTCAATCTGATGAACGTGAACACCGACACGCTGATCGCATGCCTGAGTCCGTAGGTTGCGCTGAGCCTGCAAAACTCAGCATCAACCGCCCCGCTCCGTTACTCGTCAATCAGAATCCGCGTGCGTGTGTGCGCCACCTGATGCTCGTCGATGAACTTGAACTGGTTCATGCCGATTTTTACCATATCATCGTGTTTCAGTATGCACTTCTTGGTGCGCTTGCCGTTGACTTTCGTGCCGTTAGTACTCTGCAGATCCTTCAGCCAGAAATCGTGCAGACCCTCCATGTATTGACTGGGCTTCACTGAAATCTCGGTGTTGTAGCCACTCACGGTATCGTCGTCGAGCTGAATGTTATTGTCGACATGACGCCCAATCTTGAAGACACCTTCGTTGAGCTGATACTCGCGCACATGGGCGCTTTCCACAACATGCACTAACTTACCCATTGGAGTTTACCCTCTTGTAGTTTTTGTCGCAGAATCATATGCGACTGGCGACCTTGCGTGTACGCCTTACCTTTTGCTGACACCTGAGCAGCGCATCCGACAGTTCCGAGCCGTCTTTGTAGCGTTGATCCGGATCCTTCTGCAGCGTCCGATTGATGATGCGGCTGATATTCGCATTCAGACTCGGACGAATTTTCTTTATCGTTGGGTGCTTCTGCGTCGTAATTTGATAGATGAGATTGGCGAAAGAATCACCCATAAATGGCAGCCGCCCGGTCAACAGCTGATACATCGTGACACCGAGAGAGAACAGGTCCGAGCGCCCGTCGAGCTTCTTTCCGGCGGCTTGTTCCGGCGACATGTATGATGGCGAACCGAGAACCGTCCCGGTGCGCGTCCGGCTGCTGTCGGTCAGGCAGGCGATGCCGAGGTCGGTTACCTTGACCATCCCCGTTTCACGTTCATAGATAATGTTGCTCGGTTTCACGTCGCGATGTATGACCTGCCTCTCGTGGGCATAGGCAAGTGCGTCGGCGACCTTGATGCCAACCTCCAGTACTTCCCATACCGTCAACAATTCATCGGGGTCCGTGTAGTCTTCGAGACTTTCACCCTCCGCATATTCCATGACGATGTATTCGAGATCGTGATCCGCACCGGTCTCGTAGATGGTGATGTTATTCGGGTGGCTCAGACGCGCGGCGGCCTCCGCTTCGCGTCGGAATCGCACTTGGGCTTCCTGCAGTGCCTCTCCCTTGAACTCGTCGGTCAGACGAAGTGCCTTTACCGCCACTTTGCGGCCTAGCTTTTCATCGGTGGCGAGATAAACCACCCCCATAGCGCCCTGGCCGATCTCACACTCGAGCCGGTAATGACCCAGCATCGGATTCTCGATACCCGATTCGTTCAGGATAACGGTCTTGTTGCCAGGCGTACTGCCGGCCGGTAGCTTTACGCCGAATCCCGTTTCGATTTTCTTGAGGCGTTTCAAGCGTCCACGGATGTCCCTGAACGACGGCTTGATCTGCGACGCATGGGCGTATGTTGCAATCGCCATGGTGAATTGTCGGCGGCTTTCGTAGGCGAGCCCGAGTTCATAAAGCGGCTCCAGTAAGCCCTGATGCCGAGGACTCTTGCGGTACTGCCTGAAGGCATCATCCAGACGCCCCTGGGTTTTCAGCGTACCGGCGTAGTCGCGGCGAACCTTTGCAAGCTCCTTGAGTTGCGTGCCGGCGTTAATAATAGACGCCCGCCGCGCGAATAAAATGGTCTGTGCCGTCAGAAGAAACAGTGTCGGCACGGCCATCGGCAGCCATACCTGGTTGGTAATCAGAACCACCAGTTCAGCGTTCAACATTGTCAGGCTCATGGCGACTGTCACGATCAAACCTGTACGGCCGTGCCAGCGCCTTGGCATCAGCAGCAGAGCGCCGGCGAGTAATACGATGACTGCACGCTGCATTCCATAGAAAGCGACGGGCATGTGCACGTGGCTGAGTTCCAGCAGGCTGGCAATGGAATGTGCCGCCCACACAACGGGAGGCAACTCGACGCCCCCCGTACCGCGCACGAACGGTGTGAGATCCGGACTCGTCAGCCCAATGAGGACGGTCTTGTTTTTGAGTTCCCTGCCGGTGAAGCTCGGCTCCCACAGCATTGCCACCGATACCAGCGGAACACGCTTGCCGTCTTTTCCACTCGCTGGTGGCAGCGGGCGGTAGTTGAGATCAGGAGCGATGATAGTGGTTTTTTTACCAATCTGCACACCGTTATCCGGCATCACCGTGATGCTGCTGGTGGGAATACGGTGCGTGAGCGCTGAGAGAAGCGTGATGAATCCAGGGTAGGCGTTGTCGCCCTTGTGCACCGCCAGGGGTACGGCCGGCATCGACGGATGGCTTCGTGGATCCGGGTTGACACCGACGCCGGTGGCGGGATCGACGAACGCCATCAATGGAGCGCGAACCGTCAGCTTCGGCGCAGCGGGTGGAGCGAGCAGAAAATTGAGCGGACTGGGCTTCTGGATGGTTACCGGTTGCATCTCAGCGATACCGGTGTTGGTTCCATTTGCGATACCCGAGGGACCTGGTTCACCCACCGTGTATCCTGCCGCCAGCACGATTCGCCCCTGGCGCTCGATGGCACGCGCCAAATCACTGTCGGTATCCAGCTGCGTCGCCCACTTCTTGAGCGTACCCGACAGCTTTTTTCCGGACTTGGTGGAGTCGTCGACCAGTCCGACAAGCGCCGGTGGCGTCTGAGGCTCGGTAAGAGGAAGGGTGATTCCTATCGCGCGTACGCCGAAGCGCCGCAGGCGATCGATGATGGCGGCAATTCGATTCCGTGACCAGGGCCAGGAGCCGATTCCTTTGATGGCGACATTGTCGATGGCGATCACCGCGACGGCCGATGATACGGTGCCGGACGGCAGCGCTTTGCTGGCGAGCGTATAGACCTGGTGCTCGGGTATTTGAAAATTGTGGAAATAGGTACCGACCATGAACAGCCCGGCGACTACCAGCACCAGGAAGCGATGGCTCGTAAGAATGGATATACTCACTGTTGGTAGTAATCCCGCTGTGAATCACGAGGTACAGGTGAGATGCCGGTACCCGGGGTCGCCTCTGAAAATACCGGGAGACTCGTATCTCTTGCCAATCTGTGCCCGCACCCCCGGAGACTCGGAAACCGGCTCGGACAATAGAAACATCGACCACGGCAACGGGAACTTTAGGCGCTCGGAGGGACCGGCGTCGCAACTCCGGGGATCATCGATAGATGCTGGTCAGCGATGTTAGAACTCTGCTCTTGGGGAACGAAGAATCTTCTCGGCCAGCCGTCGCCTCAACCGAACTCGGGCCGACGACACCTTATCGTGCCGGGGACTATCAGATATGGTATAAGATGTATAAGAGCCATATCTACGCAACTCGATTGCTTTGCTTACTGTTCAACCAGCTTCATCGCTGGGCTATCCGTGCCCCGCTCAAAGCCCAGGGCAGCCTTCCTGGCTAACCGCTCGCGACTCCTTAACCCGCTACGCGCCCTGGCTTGTCGTTCGCTGCTAAGTCGCAGATTTATGGGAACAGTATACTTATCGTCAGAAGTAAAGGTTTTAATAGGTATACTGTCTGTCCCCGGAATTGCCCTTGACCCTTGACCCCGACCCTTGACCCGATAAAGTTTAAGTTCTCCTCCCTATACCCCGTGGTGTATGAATTGCCCTCTTAAGCGCCACTTATGCCGCCTAATGCGCCGTTCGTCGGTGTGATGATAGAGATGGTGTGAAATTGGAAGTATAGGACGATAAGGAAATACACAAACAAGGAATGTTTACGCTATGGAAGTATTTACGCCAACCCCCTCAATTCGCCATATCTTCTCTGAGTGGCGAAAAGATTTTGATATCAGTCCAGTTGCCAGAAGCAATTACGAAAATTATATATATGATATTTTGCAATATGGTGAGGGAGGGAATGATTTAGATTCTAATGCCGTGTTTCAATTAATTGAATATTCTGAGATTTTAATTAAAGAAGGTGAAGTGGGTACTATTGTTGATGAGGCAAGGGCGTTAGTGAAGCGATTAAAGACATGGTTTGAAAAACATGACAAAGGTGAAGGCGTAAGATTTAATGATAAAAAAGCGGGATGATAGATAAAGCAGGGTCAAGATAAAGCAGGTAGGAGAATCGAGGGACACAATACCTATTTGTTTTTTTTGGGGGGGAGGGCTAGGAAGAAGACATCCAAAATTTTTGACGTTCTCTGCTCCTGCTCCTGCTCCTGCTCCTGCTCCTGCTTCCATTCGCTACTTCCGACTTCCGCACAAATAGGTATTGTGTCCCTAGATTTTCCGACTTCCGCACAAATAGGTATTGTGTCCCTAGATTTTCTTAAATAGGTATTGTGTCCCTAGATTTTCTTGTGTCCCTAGATTTTCCTAGATTTTCTTTCCTAGATTTTCATACGCGCTCTATTTTTCCTATTTTTCCCAAAGCACCGCAGCGCTTTGGGCGACCGGTGTGTAGCGGCTTGTTGGCGCATTAATTGAACCTGGCATGCCTCTCCTACGAGCAGCTATAGTTGTTTCTGGCAGCGTTCAGACAGGCAGTGACATCGTCTGGTCTGGAGTAACCTCCCTCGCCAACATCCAAGATAGCTTGGTCTAACGAACTACAATTTGCCTGGCCGCTCGTTACCGGCTTCGAAGTGTTGTTCATGCTATACATGGAAATAAAGTCACTGCCAACGTGCATATGATATTTATTATACACACCGCCAACATAATAATTCCCAGCCTTATCTTTTTGTGTAACAGTACAGGATTTCTTGTACCACTCCTTTGCAAATATATTAGTACTACATAACATGGCCACAATTAGGATGGAAATCGTAATTACTTTATTCATGGTTGATACTCTGTTAGTTTAGTTAATAAGGAACAAAAAAGAAGAAACAGGGGCCAGACACCTTACTTTTCCTGCGCGAGATACCAGATATCGTGTATGCTCCCCATTTTTTATCTTAGTCTATCCGGGTGGTCTTGGGATCAGAAAACTTCTCGCCGTTTGGAGAAAAAGGGGTCGGCCCCCTTTTTTTTCCGATGGCCTGCTCCAATTGGTGGGTCTCCTTCTGGGCGGCATCGAAGATGATGAGAAAAAATGGTGGAGAAGGCATTGAACGGGTAGTTCTGGAAGCTAATCGCTCTCATAAAGCTGAAGCGACTCAGCCCTTAAAATCAATGGAAATATAGTTCTGGTCTCGGGCCGCAGCGAGTCCTAACATTCGATGACATTCACAGCCAGCCCACCACGAGCGGTTTCCTTGTATTTGGTCTTCATGTCGGCGCCTGTGTCGCGCATGGTCTTGATGACTTGAACAGCAGGGTCAGGTCGATCTTTTAGACTACTTTTGATCTCAAGGCTTATTCACTTTCTAGCTTGTCGAACGATCTTGCCCACCGTTGTGAAATGCAGATCAAAAAACGCGCCGATCTCTTGGTACGAATACCGCCCGGTGGCATAGGTCTCAATAATCGCCCGATTACGTTC
>JBDLIZ010000132.1:0-10891 GCA_039714615.1 Pseudomonadota bacterium
AAAAAAGCTGAGACCAAGCTGGTGCTGGGGCTGCCGGTCACCAGAATCCTTGAGGTCGTAGAAAAACTTCAGCCCAAATGTGTCGTCATGGGCAGCCAGGGACGCAGCGGCCTGTCCCAGCTGTTTGTAGGCTCCACCGCCGAGAAGGTGGTGCATCTGTGTCCCGTTCCAGTCACGATCGTTAAATCAGACCATATCAAGTAAGAAATACTACTGAAACCTGGGAGGAAAGAACTGGATGATGTGTTGGTCGAGACCCCCACGCTGGCCTTGGAGCGGGTGAGGATGGAGATCGAGATGATTGAAAAGCTTAAGCGGATTTATTATTTTGCCAAGCGCATAGCACGTGGCGTTGTGCCCAAGGAGTTCAAGGCAAAGGCGTTATGATGCAACATCGAATAGGCGATCTCAGTTCGACCACAGCTTTTTTATACCCATGACGGATGAATATTCAGATCCCTAAAATTTAAAAAGGCCATAAGAAATCCCCTAGTTAATGAGGTTTCTTATGGCCTAACTTCTAGCAATTGCAATACCTACCTTAAGCTGAACTCAGCAATGTGTAACCTTCTCACTCCTCATCTTGAGCATGCTTAAGAATCACTCGGGAGAGGTCATTTACCCGAAGATTAAATGAGTGTCCAAGTCGCCATGACAGCGAAAGCAGCAAATAACCCTGACAAACCCATGCCCAGGATGCTTCCCAGGATCTGCATGGCAATCGAGACATTGCCCTCGTCACGCCATCTATCGTGGGTTAATTTTCGATACTCGGGCTGGAACAGATACTGCCAACCTGCCAGAAAATTAAAACGGGGCATGAAGATGGAGCGGCTCTTGACAAAATAACCAACACGGGGGTGAGTCAACATATTACAGATTCCTTAATTACTTGGGGTTATTAGCTATACCCTAGATCTTGCAATTGATCGCTCTTACAGGCTCTTAGATATTCAGCATTTGATCGTAATTATAACCATCAAGCATGATTGTTATATTAACGTTTTATGAAGTTTTGATTAAATTTCAGTGTGATGAACCGCTTATTTAACCAACAACCATAGCATGAGATAGATCATGGCAAAGAATATCGATGGAGGAACGAAAGTGATCATCAGCAAGGGTAACCACTGATGCCTTCTTCCTTTAATCAAGTTGTTAAATAACGCGGCAGCCCCAAATTCGATCCACAGCAATGAGAGCAAAAACCAAAGCTGATGCAAATACTCAGTTTCCCCTCCCCTTAGATATTCACGGATAATGACGAGGCTGAGAAATCCCCATACCACTGCCGCGTACAACCAAGATTTAAACTGTAGTCCCACCACTCTTCCCGCCTCTCAACCCGGATATTTCATGAATTTGCGCGATGATCGCGTAGAGATTTGTTTCCACAAGGGATTTTACTCCAGGCATCCTGCCTTTCGCTCTTCGGGCCAGCGAAGCTGTTCAAATCCGCTCCCGGCGGATTTGTGCGAAGGAGCGGCGTATCCACGATTACGGCTGACTGAGCAAAATTTCTTGTGGGAACAAAGATCTAGTGAGGGCCTGTGTAATTTATGAAACATCCGGGTTAATTGACCTATTGCGGAAATAATCTTCCAATTTACCAAGATAATGCATTGTCTGCTAAAATTAATCTTATCTAAGATAAATCTATCTACCGCCAAACTGAGATCACAGCAATGCAAGAAAAACCGGATTATTATTATAATCAGTCTGCCGTCATACCCTACCGAGGCGACTCTAGCCCGTATGAGATCCTAATGATTACTTCCAGGAAGAAGAAACGTTGGGTTATACCCAAGGGAATTATCGAACCCAATCTTTCAGCACCAGATTCGGCAGCGAAAGAGGCGGTGGAAGAGGCTGGCCTTGAGGGCTTAGTTTCCGACCAACCCATTGGGAGCTACCAATATGAGAAATGGGGGGGAACCTGCAAGGTGCGAGTCTACCCCATGCAAGTATATAAGCTGTTGGATGACTGGCTGGAAAGTTATCGTGACCGAGAGTGGGTCGACCTGGAGACTGCGATAAGCCGAGTAAACGAGAACCAGTTGAAGGATATTTTGCGGAACCTGCCAGCCTTTCTAAACGTGAATCAAGTGGATTAAGATGGTGCTCCGCCTGGGCTTGTTTTCAGGGGGATCGCATATTCACCCCTTGCAGCCGACTCAATACCTGGCTGTACTGTTCAGTTTTTGCGGTCGCTCACCAGGGAAAGAAGGAATTCATAATATTCATCGGCCGACCCATCTGACCCATTTCACGAGTCATGTAGCCGGTATTGCGGGTCATCGCAGAGGTATGCGCCGTCATGGCCCCAGTGCTTACCGCCATAGCGTGAATGGCCTTGTTCATCTCCGACATATTGACCAACATGGGTCCCAACGAGTCCATCTTGCTCGACATCATACCGACCTCGGTGGCCATATCGTCGATATTGACACCCATCTTTTCAATTTCCTCAGCCAAGACCTGGATGCTCACCGTCATCTGCTCCATATGTGGACTCATTTTTGGATCCATATTCCTAGCCAAGACATGCATATCCTGGGTCAAGCTGTAAATCAGGAAAAACCCATATCCCGCTAGCAGGATGAAGGCAAACAATGTAGGGTAGACGACCAACTCCCATCGACGCGCACTAACCTCGAAACTTCGGGCAAAACGTTCCAGTGAAGTCGTGGCCGCGCTCGATATGCCCGACCCGGCATCACCCGATATATTCCCGGATGACTTACTCTGACTTTCATCTATCTTGGCAACCATCTGCGACCATCCAAGCTTCCAAAACACCCCCTGATTCTAGCATAAGTTACGTCCCGATGGTCTGACATAGCGCACAGTCGGGATAAATATTAATCAGGGAATAGTGGCGCGCAACCACCATGGGGCAGAGCGATTACAAAACAAAGGCCCCATTCCATGGTGGGACCTCGGTCGAGATAGCGGTAGGGAGAAAGAGTCGGTGAGTCAGAGGGGCTAAGAGCTTGCGAATACCCCCCACAGCTTGCGGCGGGTGGCCCCTGAACGCGTCTGGCCGCGTCGCAGGCCCCGAGATCAGAATTCCCCGGTGGCGGCACCTTCCATAATCTCTCGCATGATACGCCTGACCTTGATCGCCTCTTGCTTCAGGTCAGGCGGCAGCTCCTTCGCTCCATGGATCAGAAAATCCATATTCATGGAATACAGCCATACCTTGCCGCTCTCGTCCTCTACGACGCTGATCACGCAGGGCATGAAGGCCGAATAGGCATTATTATAGGCCAACATTTTCATGCCCACCTTTACATCGCAAAATTGCATAAATGATACGTGGCGAAAATCCTGACCCGTGACTGCTTTTACCTGTTTATAGAAGGGGGAGTCATTCACAAACAGGAAGTTTCTCGCCACCGCGAGGCTCTTCAGCGACTCTTTGACCTCCTCGGCCTCTATCCCGTCTTCAACTGGAACCTCCCATACAAAGGCATCCGCAAGGTCCTGTGTTTTAAGTAATTTCCCTACAAACTCCGTGTACAGACTGAACGCATCGGGATCGAAATTCTTGGTAGCTGACCAGATATTATAAAAAAGAACCGACCCGGCAACGACCGTCACCAACCCTATTAACATTAATATGCTTTTTAGTATTCTCATTTTGTTCTCCACCTGAATACAGCGTGTGATATCCCTAGGAACCTGTCGGACAGGCTCCTAGCCCTTGCGCAATGAGGCTGCTGCGATGGTCACATATTTTGTTGCTAATTTCCAATCATATGGGATTTGGTTGGAATAGACGCCATAAGGAATAGTGAATGACATTTAGTTCGATTCCCCGCCATCCGTCAACCTCTATTCCGTCGTAACAGCTACGGCTCCGCCACTGGGCTGCGATGATCTACTTTTGTCCGAAGCGGCCAGTTCGCCCTTTTCAGACACATCGGGAACAGCGTCATCCATCACATCTTCGCCCACACCGATTAAGGATTCTCCGGTCATACCAGCGGCACTTAGCTCGGCATCGACATCCACAGATGCCTTTTGTGCTTGGGCGGCTTTCCATCCCTCCCAGTCCTCCAACATACGCCGTTCGATATACTTGGGTTTTTCAAGGAAAATCAAACGCCCCAAGGGCTCGGCCTGTCGCCATAGCTCCTCTTGAGTCCTGTCGAGCAGCTTGAACAACCCTCTAATCTCATGGTAGGTACCATAGCGTTCGGGATGTTTGAGCAACATGCTGCGCAGCGCCGCCATATCGTGATGTTCACCCAGCAGATCGGCCATTCTTTTCACCGAGGCATTGTATCTGGCCATCCTTTTAGTTTGAGTACCGCGCAACAGACGTCCATGATACCAGTGATATTTAACTGCCTTGCGCAATTCATGAAGATTTTCGGGCGTTGGCTCATTATAAACACGAGCAAATAAGCGGCGTCCTTTACGATAGGTCTTTCTGTGCCCTTTACTCAAGGCGCTGTAGTGATCCACCGACAACGGCCAGGACTTGAGCCTCTTGCGGGCATGACGCAGCATGTCGACCACATCATTGATGACCTGTTCCACATAGGCCTTGTTACCTGCTACCTTCCGTAGGCCTTCTTCCAACCCTTTGCGGACCGTATGGCAAGCCTCCCTCCTGAAATGGGCGGGATATTTTTGGCTGAGTTTGTCAAAGGTCTCTAGCGCGGCTTGAGCATCCCGGATATCGGCGAGCCTACGCCCCGCATCACGGAACAGGAGATTTTCGTAGACATAAAGTTCTCCCATCTCCTCACGTGCCAAGCGCAACACGCCGCGGATCTTTTTAATTCGCTTGCGGGCCTGATGTACAGCGGTCGGTGGATCCAATGACTTATCGCATAACTCAGCGATGGCCCGATCGATCTGTTCGCTGACAGTTCTGATCAAATTCTCCGGTACCGTTTGTTTGGCGTCAAATGTATATGGCATTGTAATATCTCCTCGTGAAAGCTAATACTTTTCACTGATCAAATGAGTTTCACCAGCATGGAGGCTAGGAATCCGCAAAGGCAGGCAAACCCCGTGACCGCCCCTCCGTGCTCGAAGGCCTCCGGTAACATCGATTCAGCAATGGCGGTGAGCATGGCCCCTGCTGCCAATCCCTCGATACCCGCGATCCACAGGATCATATCCCCTTCGGGATGGGCGGGAAACATTCCCGCTCCGACCCAGGCCCCTAGACCCGTGGCGAGACAGATGGCCATCCACATTAAAAAGATCTTGAAGCGGGGGAAACCCACCTTGACCAATACCGTGGAACTGGACATGGCCTCGGGAAAGTTGGCCAAGAATACACCGGCGATAAGGGCATAACTCATGCCCGAGGGGCTGGCGGCCAGCATTCCGATCACCAGGGATTCGGGTATCGCATCATCGTGATGTTCACCCAGCAGATCGGCCATTCTTTTCACCGAAGTATTATATTCATTCATCCATTTGGGGCGGATGGCAGACAACAGACGTCCATGATACCAGTGATATTTGACTGCCTTGCGCAGTTCATGGAGATTCTCGGGCGAGGGTTCATTCAAGACTCGTTTAAACATCCGGCGTCCGCGGCGATAGGTCTTTCTGTGTCCTGTACCCAAAGCGGTATAGTGATCGGTCGACAATGGCCAGAACTTGATCCTCTTACGGGCTTGCCTGAGCGACCCGACCACATCGCCGATGACCTGTTCCACATAGGCCTTATTACCCGCTATATTCTGTCGACGTCTCCCCAATGCCTTCCGGGCCGTCTGGTAAGCCCCCCCTCTGAAACGAGCAGGGAACCTCTGGCTGAGTTTATCAAAGGTCTCTAGTGCATCAACAACTTTTTATTACTGGGTAAAGTTTCTTCAACTTTATTCTGGCATCTGGAGCCGTAAATCTCCATTCGATCTTTACCGGCTTTTTTCGGTCCGCCCCTTCCCAGGCGGAGACCTCTTTTCTCAGTGTCTCCATATCCGGGATCCTTCTGTCCAGACATTGCCGTGAGAGAACGCTCAGTCCTATCTCCGCCATATCCAGCCAGCTGCCGTGTTTCGGGGTATAGTGGAATGTATTTTCTGCGTCAGCCTTCTGGCCTCTTCGGGCGGGAATGCTTCGTAGAAAGATGCCGGAGTATGAGTATTGAGATTATCGCAGACAAGGATGATCTTTTTCGCCTCCGGGTAGTGCTCGTCAATAAGTTTTTGCATGAATTGCGCCCAGTCAGCTTTCGTCCTCCTCTGCGTAACGCAGAGGACCTTTCGGATGAAGGAGCGTTAGGAATTACCAGTGAATCCCAATTTCTTCGATAGCCTGGCCTTGTACGCTTAGTATGGTGTAGGAAATCTCATGGGACTCTATAACGCTACCTATAGAGGGCACCTCGTGGGTCTTTTCGAGCAGGTAGCCTGCCAAGGTTGCGTAATTACCCTTCCTGATCTTTATACCTACCTCATCCTTCAACCGTTTGAGTTCGATCCGTCCACTGACTACGTAATCTCGCTCACCCTGCTTGCGAACCCATTGCAGCGGTTTCTGCTCGGCGTCGAATTCATCTTCGATGTCAAAGATGATCTCTTCCATGATGTCTTCTGCGGTGATGATGCCTCGGGCGGTGCCGTACTCATTAATGACCACCGAGATCGCTATACCTGCCTGGCGCATTTCTTGAAGCAAATGCTGGGCGCTCTTGTCTCCGCTCACATAGCGAGCCGGGAGTATATAGGGTTTGATGGGTGAATCCGGGTCTACCCCCAACAGGTCTAGGGCGTGAACCACACCAATGATGCGGTCTATGCGATCATCGTATACCACCAAAAAACGATGGGCCGATTCATGAGACAGGCGGGTGACTTGGTGGCAGTGCGCGTCCTTACCTACACCGACGGTGTCTACCAATGGCACCATGATTTGGGCGGCTGCGGTTTCCGAGAAATGAAACATTCGCCGAATCATTTTCCCTTGCCGGGGATGGATGTCTCCCTGTGGTTCAGAAAGGTGCAGCATCGAGACAATCTGTTCTCTCAAGGTGAAGATATTCGATTTCTCTCCCCCGCCCACTAATTTTGAAAGCAAGCGGGTCAGCACACTGAAAACGACCAGGATGGGGTAGAACAGGTAGCTGAAAAACTTCAAAAAGAATATGGCGCGTGGTGTGATCTCATCGGCCTTTTGCTGAAAAATACTTTTGGGAACGATTTCACCGAAGACCCAGATCAGGGGGGCGACCAAGACCACCGCCAGCCAGCTGAAATTCGGCCCGAACAGTGTAATCATCAGGGCAGTGGCCATGGTGGTGTTAGTGACCACTGAGATATTGGTTCCCACCAGGGTAGTGGAGAGCAACCATTCGGGTTTTCCCAGCATCTTCAGGGCAAGCTTGGCGCCACGTGAGCCCTTGGCTGCCTGTTCACGCAGTTTGAGCCGGTCGGCACTGACAACACCAATCTCAGATCCCGAAAAAAAAGCTTCGGCAATCAGGCAAATGATCATTACAGATACGGTAAATAGGATGTCCATTGCTTTATTTCTCCTGCCCGTCGGTGGCTAAATCTTCAGCTGGGACAGCCTCGGTTTGCTGCGTTTCATCCGGATCCCGGTTTTGCTGTGGATCTGGTTCCGCCTGATCCGTAGCCTGGATTTGTTTGCTGTCTGTCCGGTGTTCGAATAACAGCTCGGTAATGCGGTTTTGATCCACATTAGCTACGATGAATCGCAGGCCATCCACCTCAACGAGGGCATCTTTGGGCGGCAGTTCACCATAGGTATTCAATACCAGTCCAGCGATAGTTTGAGCATGCGTATCGGTTATGCTGGTGCCCAGTTCCTGGTTAAACACAGCGATGCTCATTTCGCCATCGATGGCGAAACGCCCGTTGTCCATTTTCTCTATGCCTTGCATTTTAGCTGCACCGGAAAGGGTGCGGATGTCTCCGAAGATGTGTTCAAGTATATCTTCCACGGTGACCAGGCCGGTAACACCACCGAATTCATCGATGGTCAGCGCAAATGAGAGGTTACGTTCTCGAAAGGTCTCGAACAGCTCCACCGCGGGTTTGACCTCTGGGACGAAAAAGGAATTGCGTAAAAACTCATGTACCGTTAAATCCTTCGTGGATACTGACTTTAGGTCGAGTCGAAGCAGGTCTCTCGCATAAAGAATGCCGATGACATTATCTCTGTTGTCCTGGTATACAGGGACTCGGGTGTGACGGATTCGGGTGAGTTCGGAGATAATATCGGACAAGGGGAGATCAGCTGCTAAATACAAAATCGCCGATCGTGGCGTCATGATGTCAGCCACTGTTTTATGGCCGAAATCAAAGATTTGATCAATAAAGTGAGCCTCGTTGCGATCCAGTACACCTTCTTCCTTCGCCTCATGGGCCAGGGTGCGCATCATGTCTTGGGTAACGATGTTGCCGCGGGTGCGTTGCTTGCCAATCAGGATTGTGGTAATCCAGTCGGCAATCAATCGCACCGCCCAGCGCAGCGGATAGATGAGTTTGGCGAACAGGGTAATCCAGCGACTCTGGAAGCTGGAAAATGAAACGCTGTGACGCAGGGCGAGGGTCTTTGGTGTGATCTCCCCGACCAGAAGCAGGATCGGTATCATGATGAATAGATTGATATATTTGTTTTCGGCCCCCAGCAGATCTATGACGATGGCCGCAGAGATCACGGAAGCGGCGACATTGACGAATTCGTTGCCAATCAGGATGGTGACGATCAAGCGGCGTGGTTCACTTAGCATGCGCTTGATGAGGTCGAGACGGGGATTTTCATCCCTGCGCATCTGCTCTAGCTGCAGCGTGCTTAGTGAGAAGAAGGCAGTCTCCGAACTGGAGAAAAACCCGGAAAGAAGCATCAGAACAGCAAATGTAATAAGTTCGAGCCATAGAACGAGATCCATTTTTATTTTCCTCTAAACGTTATGCTAGTTTGATTTATTATCGGTCAAGGTTAATCCATCTCTACTGCATTTTTTATCCATTCGATCTGCTTTCTCCCGGTGATTCCAACGACGTCGAAGGTAAGTGTCTATTTTGCCAAAGCGGCCAGGCGTTCATACGCCAGTGAACGGGCGTCATGCTGCAGATCGGGCGATGAGGCCAGCAGCCTTTTAAACTGACTCCTGTCGATCTTGTATACCTTGAGCGGGGTGAGGGCCCTGGCGGTGGCGGCCCGTCGCTTGTGAGTGGCCAGGATGGACAACACGCCAAAGGCGTCACCCTCACCTACCTGAGTGGTCGAGATCATCTCAGCTCCCTCGCCGATTACCGAACCCTTTGGAGCGGCCTCATCTCCCACTTCAGCCGAGCCATTACTCGTCTCGCCTTTGTGGATAAGTTCTACTTCTCCCTCGCGAATAAAATATAAGGAATCTCCCAACTCGCCTTGTTCGAAGATCACCTCTCCCTCAGGGATCTTCTCCATGCGCACATGGCGCAACATCAGGGCAATCTCCGCGGGTGGCAGGCTGCGCAACAGACGAATCTTGCTCAAGCGGTTGATCATCCGCCGTGCGGTGAGCAGCTTGTGACGTTCGAAATAGTTCTTTGAATTGGATATATTGCGCAGAAAGGCGCCACGATTATTCAGCAATTGATTGAGCACGTCGAACAGCAACCCGCCCGCAATCGCCCCGATCGCCGTAGCGATGACCACTCCGGCACCTTCAGTATGGCTCTTATGCAGGGCATGACCAAACAGTTCGATGGTCAGAGCAAACAGCAAGGCCCCAGCGCCAAAGGCCATCAATACCGAGGTAGGTAGCTTTCCCGGCCTGAGGTGCACGCCGGCCCCTGCGCCCAATGGCAGCGAGACCGCACTGACAATGCCCCAAAAAAACGCGATCGCACCCATACTCCAGCCCAGTTCAGCTAAACTCATTCTCCTCCCCTCCTTTACCGTAAACGAAATACCCCTGGGGAAAAACAGCACACTCGATGGACATCTCATTAACTATCGGCTTATTGATTGTTATGTCTTTTTAATACTGTTGTTATTTATGTTTAACAGCAAATTCACGAACCTAATGAAAGGTAGACACGGGATGAAGTATCCCAGCGTGGGAGATTATAAGGACATTTTTATCCAAACAATATTACGTTTTTGTGACTACTCCTCATTCGACCTATAGGAATCCCAACAACTTAATTCCCGGCGGGTTCTCGGAGCTTTGGAGAAATGTGTTTTCAGACAATAAGTTAAATAGCTATCCTCTATGCCCAGCAGTTAGATCCTGGTGGGGGATGGCAAAATGATAGTTCAGCTGGATAAAAAAGCCCAAGATCTGCTAGGGGAAAGCGAACTGCTGATCATCACGGAGCGGGTGGACGACGTGGCGCTGCTCCTTGGTCAGATGGTTGGACGAAGCCGCTGCACGGCGGGAAAAGATCATATGATGAATCCGTCAAAATGGTTTGGCGGTAGCGATAATAGAGACCGCGGAGATTACTACGGTGATCACTGGGGTGAACCGGGTTACGGTTATGGTGGTCCGGGTTTTTGCATCACGCAAATATACATTTAGACCCGGATTGCCATTACGGTCCAAATTCAGCCACTCGGTTTTCTGATCGTAGAGTTAGTATTCTTCCGGATACGCTCGCGAGCGTATGAGGGTGAGTAGGATAATGTACCACTGTTAATCATGAGCCCCCCCAAGTAGGAAAAATAATAAACAGTGTTAGTATTAGCTCTTCGTAATCGCGTTCAGTATATTTAAAGTAACGAAATTTCATGGTTTGCCGCATATTCTACCCATTGAAATTTTCAGAATTTACTTACGATAGTTTATAGCCTGTCAATATTTTCTCCCATAGGACTAGGAGGCTGTCCGAGAATGAGCCAACCTACTGCGGACCAGTCTGGCTGGCCGGATTTCCCGTTCATTTTCGTTAAATATGGCCAA
>JBDLIZ010000133.1:0-10784 GCA_039714615.1 Pseudomonadota bacterium
GTTTTCTTGTAAGGGATGGTCTCATCGGCGCCGAGGGATCTCGCGAACTGGGCCTTTTCGGGAGAACCTATAGTTGTGCATACTCGGGCGCCCGTGATCTTGGCCAGCTGAATGGCTACGTGACCGACGCCCCCTGCGCCGGCATGAATCAGGACGCGATTCCCTTCCTTGAGCTGGGCCCGGTCGAAAAGGGCCTCCCAGGCGGTGATCAATATCAGGGGGGCCGCTGCCGCCTCAATGAAGCTCAAAGACGAAGGCTTTGGCTGGGCAACACTCTCATCCACGAGGGTATATTGGGCGTAGTTTCCCTGTTCTCCCCCCAGGCCGCCGTTACAGAACCATACTTCATCTCCTGCTCTGAAACGGCTGACTCCTTTTCCGGTACCCACGACGACTCCCGCACCGTCACAACCTAGAACCGCCGGTAGGGCGTCAGGATAGAACAGCCCACGGTTACGCAGCTTGGTATCGATGGGGTTTACCCCAGCACCCTTGAGCTGTACCTTGATTTGCGTGTCTGTGAGGACCTTCGGCTCATCGATGTCCTGTAATTCCAGGACATCGGCAGGGCCGGTGGATGTCATCAGTATGGCCTTCATATGTTGTTCCCCACGCGCTAAAGGTCTGTGTCAGGATGCCGTGTCTTTCCATCTTTTGATGGCGTAGTGTGTTAACACCCATAACAGTAGGCCAACGACAAGTAGTGCAAGCCATACCTGCCAAGGCAACGATTCGATCTGATCCCCCATGATGACCATCAAGAAGGTGACGGGCAGGATACCCATACCGGTGGCCCAGGTGAAGGTCCACCCGGATATCTTTGTTAATCCCGCGGCGTAATTTATTAGATTAAAAGCGATTACGGGAAGGAAGCGGCTGAACAGTAACGTCCTGCCTCCATGTTTGCTGATCCATTTGTCCATCATCTGTCGGTTGTTTTGGGTCAATAGCCTTTCAACGAAGGGACGACCCAGCAACCGCGCCAGCCCGAATGCCAAATAGGCGCCGATCATCGCTCCAATCCAGGTAATGACCATACCCCAGACAGGGCCGTAAATCATGCCATTGGCTATGGCGACCAGCTCGGCCGGAAAGGGGACGAAAGAGTGGATAATCATCAGACCAATTGCGACCCCCACACCCCACGGCCCGGTGGAGTGGACAAATTGCACGATACTGTCTACAGATATCTGCGAACACCACTGACACCAGTCGCCTAATGCCGGGGTTACACTGAGCAGTACCACGGTCAGGAAAAGTGCGAACAGAAGGGTCAGTGATACCGCGATCAACAGTCGTTTGTGTCGTCGCTTCAGGCGCATTGGTTCTCTGTCGTGACCGACATCAAGGTGAACATCTCTGATTGCCGAGATGCTCTCATCACCTTTAAAATCCAAACTTGGCAAAAGCGGGTGACCTTGGTCGCGAACAACAAGTTTGTGACATCTCCGTCTGGTGCTCGGTTCGCAAGCAAGTTCGTTCCTAAAGAAAATAACGATACGATGCGTACAATATTCCCAAGGGTCGGGTGCAATCCGTCGAGTCGACATGGAGGTATTTACGGCGGTTTCTAGCAGGTGCCGCTCGGAACCATTGTGCCAAAAAGCACTCGACAGGTTACATCTCAAGGTCCCAAGGATTTTTACGCAGCGGCATGCAACGCCTGTTCGACGTCGGCAACGATGTCATCGATATGCTCGATGCCTAGCGATAGTCTCACCATGTCTCCCGATACGCCTGCCTTTTTGAGTTCTTCCTCGTTGAGCTGACGGTGTGTAGTGGTGGCCGGGTGACAGGCCAGTGAACGCGTGTCGCCGATGTTGACCAGGCGAACGATGAGTTGTAGGGCATCGATGAACCGGGCCCCGGCCTCGCGTCCGCCTTCGATACCGAAACTCAGAATGCCGGCGGCCTTCCCACCCATATATCTCTGCACCAGTTCATGATCCGGATGATCCGGTAGGCCAGCGTAATTCACCCATGTGACCTGAGAGTGTTCCTTGAGGTATTGGGCCACGGCAAGGGCGTTTTCGCAGTGCCGCTCCATGCGCAGGGGCAGGGTCTCGATACCCTGCAGAATAAGAAAGCTGTTGAAGGGGGATATGGCCGAGCCCATGTTGCGCAAAGGGACGACTCGAGCCCGAGCGATGTAAGCCGCCTCTCCCAGGGCCTCGGTGTAAACGACGCCATGATAGGAAGCATCGGGTTCGTTCAGGCAGGCAAATCGTTCCTTGTGTTCGGCCCATGGAAAGCGGCCGGAATCGACCAGAATACCCCCGATACTGTTGCCATGGCCGCCCATGTATTTAGTGAGCGCATGTACCACGATATCGGCCCCGTGTTCGAAGGGCCGGCAAAGATAGGGTGTAGGCACGGTGTTGTCGACGATCAAGGGGACGCCGTGGCTATGGGCTATATCCGCCAGGGATCCGAAATCAACGACATTACCCGAGGGGTTGCCTATGGATTCGCAGAACACCGCCCTGGTTTTGTCATCGATCAAGGCATCCAGGGCCCGGTGATCTCCGGCATCGGCGAAGCGAACCTCTATCCCCAGCCGCGGGAGAGTATGTGCGAAGAGGTTGTAGGTGCCGCCATAGAGCTGTGAGGTGGTGACGATGTTATCACCCGATTCGGTGATGGTGAAAATGGCGTAAGTGGTGGCCGCCATCCCCGAGGCTAGGGCCAAGGCCCCCACCCCGCCTTCCATGGCTGCGACACGTTTTTCAAGTACGTCGCTGGTGGGGTTCATGATGCGGGTATAGATATTTCCTTCGACCTTGAGGTCGAACAGATCCGCACCATGTTGAGTGCTATCGAAGGCGTAAGAGGTCGTCTGATAGATAGGTACGGCCACGGCCTTGGTGGTGGGTTCTGGTGAATAACCGCCATGCACGGCAATGGTCTCCAGCTTCATATTATTACTTCCTGTGATTTACACCGGACCATCTTTTTCAGTTTCAGTTTCAGTTTCAGTTTCAGTTTCAGTTTCAGTTTCAGTTTCAGTTCCAGTTTCGGTTTCAGGTGTGGCAGGATCTCCGATTAGCTTTTCTGGCTCTTGTGCTGTGTCGGGCAGTGGTTCTGTTGCCGCAGCGGGGCTGGAGTCGGGGTCTGCTTTGCTAACAGTTCCAGGTGGATCTTTTGGTGCCGCTTTTTGTAAAGTATCGCCAGCCGTATCTGGTTGAGCGGTGGTATCCGCCTTGGTTGCCTCGTTTGCTTCGGTGGCGGGCGCAGAATGGGATCCGGGTCCGGTAGCCAAGCCTGGGTCGCCTGTGCTGCTTTGTGGACCTAATCGCTGCTCAGGGTTGACGCCCTGTCCAGGACCAAAACCCTGTCCAGGACCAAAACCCTGTCCGTGACCGAAGCCTTGCCCGGGACCGAAGCCTTGTCCGTGACCGCAGCCCTGTCCGTGACCGAAGCCCTGTCCGTGACCGAAGCCTTGTCCGTGACCGAAGCCTTGTCCGTGACCGCAGCCCTGTCCGTGACCGAAGCCTTGCCTGGGACCGAAGCCCTGTCCGGGATCGACGTCCTGTCCGGGACCGAAGCCCTGTCCGTGACCGAAGCCCCGTCTGTGACCAAAGCCCTGTCTGGGACCAAAGCCTTGTCTGTGACCAAAGCCCTGTCTGGGACCAAAGCCTTGTCTGTGACCAAAGCCCCGCCTGGGACCGAAGCCCCGTTCATGACCTTGACTCGGTCCGGGTCCGAAGTCAGATTCGCCACCAAGGTCTGGACCCTGTCTGGGGTCGAATCCAGGTTCACCCGCAACCGAGGGCCCTGGTGCAAATCTCTGGGCAAGCTCTTCAGCCTGCTTAGTGATTGTGCTTCTTCTTTCTTCTAGATAATTCTGCAATTGCTCAGGAGATAGACCATGCATCTTTGCCCGTTGTTCAGCAATGGATGATAGCTCGTCAAAGGCGCGCTGTTGAATCGTTTCGTGATGTTTAGCCAGTGCCGCCTGTTCTTCCAGGGCCTTTTGCAAAAACTCTTCGTGATGTTGTTCTAGCTGGCTGCGCTGTTCCTCGGCGCGCTTGCGCATGTCCTCGTAATGTTGAACCATCTTGTCCTCTTTATCGATGGCTTGCTGAAGTAACTCTTGATGGTGTTCCTGTAGATAGGCGCGTTGTTCCTCCGCTTGTTTGCGCATATTTTCATGCCGTACGGCACGCTGGGCCTGCCAATCTTCCATGCGTTTGAGTCTTTCCTCTTGGCGCTGTTGAAGGTAGGTAGGTCGGTCGGTCGTAGGGACGGGTGCATTACCAGCGCCGGGGGCGCCATAAGAGGAGTCTTCGGCCAAGACCGATTGCCCCATGATCAGAGTTGCTAAGGAAATGGTCGTAATGAGCATTCTTTTCATTAAGAACGTTCTCCATCTGGTAGTTTATGATTAATCGATTCGCCCTGCAATGTGACACTTTTTAGTGAGTATGTCCAACGTCGCTGGGCAGTAATTTTCTCTATAAACGGCGACTGAGTAGTCACGCGATATCTAAGATAACCTATTTTAAGGCTGGTGGACATTCATACGGTGCTTTCCGAGCAAATACCGAGTCAGACCCGGCGTCGACTTTCGCCCAAAGCGAAAAGGGCCTAGTTTCTGCTATTATTATTCAAAATCGTTCCCGGCGATTTGGCCTTACCGATGTATGCCTGATCTCGCAATTGCTGGTGGAGATTTATAGCCGTTTCTCAGGGGCAATCCGCGATGACACGTTGCGCGCACTGCTTGCTATTGTGTACACAATCGTTCAATCCTATGCCGTAATAGGCATTAGAGTTTAAATAGAGTCCTGGATAGTTTTCAAGTCTTTCGAATAGGGCATCGACATTCGCAAGATGACCAAGTTTATAGTTGGGGATGCCACGTTCCCAGCGTTTGACAAAGGTAAGCTGCGGTTGGTCGTCGATTCCCATAGTTTCGCGTATGCCTTCCAAGGCCATTTCGATTAATGTAGTGTCATCCTTGAGCGCTAGCTGCGGGTTTCTTTGTCCGCCGATCATGACCCTGATCAGTTGCTTGCCCGGTGGGGCACGGTCTTCAAATATGGAACTGTCCCAGAGGATGCCCAAGATCTTTTTGCCTGCGGAGGCGGTGGTCAGAAGACCGAATCCATTCAGTGGGTGGGAGAGTGCGCTATAACCGAAACCTACGATTGCAATGGGAGAATAATCGATCGCATCGAGGTGATCGGCAAGGGCGGTGTCCATGGGGCGGAGCAGTTGGGCACTGACAAATGCAGGGGTCGTCAGTACCACCTTATCCGTCTCCAGGGTAGTCGCTCCGGCATTGACCACATAGCCGTCGCTGTGCCGGATGATCTCGGTGGTTGCGCTTGCTAGCCGAAGGGTGACGTCCAAGCTGTTCGCCAGATGATCAATATACTGCCCAACACCGCCTTTGAAGCTCATCAGTACGCCTCCTGGACCGGCTCCCTTCTTTTTCTTCTTGATCATACCCTTGAACAGCCCGCCATAATCCTGTTCGAGTTTTACCACGGCGGGGAATGCGGCATTGACTGAGAGCACCTCCGGTGATGAGGCAAAAATCCCTGCCGACATGGCATTCAGAAAAACGTCCGTGAATTCCTTGCCCACTCTACGGTAGCCGAAACTCTGCAGGGTTTCATCTGCCTGATCCCGTCTCGGTGGCACCAAGATCTCGCCCACGGTGCGCAGTTTGCCGGCAAGGCTCAACAGTTTAGTGCGCATGAAGGCCAAGGGGTTTTCCGGTAACTGATGCAGTCTGTCGGTGAACACATAACGGATGCGCGCGGCATCGCTGCTTCTGAGCAGTATCTCTTTCGCACCACTTAGTTCGACCAGCTCCAAGGTATCCGGTTTGTTGGAAAGAAAACCGTTGGCACCCGCTTCAAACAGGAAACCTTCGATGTTCTCGGTTCGCATGGTACCACCGGGGTAGGGTTCTTTTTCGAAGATGTAGACCTCGGTGTCAGGTCTAAAGCGTTTGATGTAAAAGGCCGTGGTGAGACCGCTTATCCCGCCCCCGATGATTGTTATGACCATGCCATGATTGTTCTATTGATGATGGGTGTCGTTCCTGTAGAGGCCCGGTAAGTTCTAACCTAGATCCTGCAAGTGATCGCATTCACATAGCACAACCTATTGATCCGTATAGCGATATTTTCTCCCTCGGAAATCACAATAAGGATTTCACTCGGTCTCAAATTCGTTCTACGAATCAATATATTACACTCTATAAGCACGATCACTTGCAGGATCTAGGTTTTATAAAAGCTGCCGGACCCCGGGTATAGGTCTACCATCGATTACTCTTTCAGTTGCTTATGCAGCCTAACTACCTCGGCCTTTTTGCGCAGCTTGATATTCAGCATTTCTACGATTACGGAGAAGGCCATGGCGAAATAGATATAGCCTTTGGGGATGTGGGAACCCAATCCCTCGGCGATCAGTGAGACTCCCACGAGGATGAGAAAACTCAGTGCCAGCATCTTGATCGATGGGTGGGCATCGACGAATTCACCGATTGTTTTTGCGAATACCATCATCACGATCACGGCGATGACGATCGCTATTACCATCACTTGGACATGCTCGGCCATGCCCACCGCGGTGATCACCGAATCCAGCGAAAAGACGATATCGATGATGGCGATTTGGATGATCACGGCGACAAAGCTCCCGCTGACCGCGGTCTCGGAGGATTCTTCTTCTCCCTCCAGTGAGCCATGGATCTCTTGGGTGCTTTTAAACAGCAGAAACAGGCCGCCGATGAGCAAAATGAGATCTCGACCCGATATCTCTTCGGCAAGGACCGTGAACAGCGGTTGTGTCAACCGCATGATCCAGGCCAGGGACATCAACAACACGATACGGGTGATCATGGCACCTGCCAGTCCGAGTATTCTTCCCAGTTGGCGCTGTTCGGGTGGGAGGCGTCCAACAACGATGGATAGAAAGATGATGTTGTCTATCCCCAGTACGATTTCTAGAGCGGTGAGGGTTGCGAGGGCAATCCAGGCTTGTGGATCAGAGAGCCATTCCATCGTAGTTACTCAGTAATTGATTCGTTATAAAGGATTGGATGTTTTGTTGATATTTATAGGATATCCCTGACGCAATCAGGACTTCAGCATGGTTTGGCCAGATGGGTATATTATCGATATGTTTGAAACTATGGACTATATCCGTAGTGGCATAGAAGACCATAATATTGTTACATGCAACACCGTAGATCCAGAGAAAAACAACGTCTATCGTTCGCCCGAATCGTTATGCTCAATGTTGTCCCACTATAACCGATTAATTATTAAGGGAATAAATTACCCTAATACCCCATTCCTTTCGACCATGATGTTATGAGATTTCAAAACCTTGGGCCAAGCTGAGTAAGATGAATTTTCGATTCAATTATTCCCTGTTCATCACAATCGTATTATTGATGGCGCTGCTTGGTTCTTTTTTGTTTATCATGCCCGGTGTTCATTCCACTGAGCAGGTAGCTAACACCCAGGCGGCATCTGTATCCTTGGATACAATACCATGGCCACCGTAGTTTTCCCCCGGTTTTAAAACGGCTTCTTATATCTTTCCACTCGAAAATTTCCCTACAGGGCTTGAAACTCCATGCGTTGATCCCTATTTCTCCGAGTAGTCTGAAACCCCGGAGAGCCGAATCACTATGTCAGTTGAAGCCCAGCAGGAAACACTTGAATTTCAAACAGAGGTGACGCAGCTGCTGCACCTCATGGTCCATTCACTCTATTCCAATAAAGAAATTTTTCTTCGCGAGCTGATATCCAATGCCTCGGACGCCTGCGATAAGCTGCGTTTTGAGGCCTTGTCGGATCAGGCCTTGTTCGAGGATGATTCCGATCTGCAGATTCAGGTCGAATTCGATGCCGAGGCTCGTACTGTCACGGTGCGAGATAACGGTATCGGAATGAGTCGCGAGGAGGTCATACAAAATATCGGGACCATCGCCAAATCCGGTACTCAGGAGTTTTTGAAATCCCTTACCGGGGATCAGGCCAAGGATGCCAAGCTGATCGGGCAGTTCGGGGTCGGGTTTTACTCCTCGTTTATCGTTGCTGATAAGATCACCCTGATCACCCGCCGGGGTGGATTGGGGAGCGAGCATGGCGTGCGTTGGGAGTCTGACGGCAGCGGCGCCTATTCAATAGAAAACGCAGACGTGCAGACCCGCGGTACGGAGGTGATTCTGCATCTTCGCGAAGGGGAGGATGAACTCACCAACGGCTGGCGCCTGCGTTCCATCATCAGCAAATATTCCGATCACATCCCGCTGTCCGTGCAGATGAGAAAGGACGACGAAAAGGGCAAGCCCACCGAGGACTGGGAGACGGTCAATAAGGCCTCTGCGCTTTGGGCCAGGCCAAAATCGGAAATCAGCGAAGACGAATACAAGGCATTCTACAAACATGTGAGTCACGATTTTCAGGATCCTCTGACGTGGATTCACAACAAGATGGAAGGCAGCCAGGAGTACACCTCATTGCTGTATATTCCTTCTAAGGCGCCTTTCGATCTCTTTGATCGCGATCATATGCACGGTATCAAACTCTATGTGCAGCGCGTATTCATCATGGACGATGCCGAACAACTGATGCCGCGATATCTGCGATTCGTACGCGGTGTTGTGGATTCCAATGATCTACCGCTGAACATCTCCCGAGAGATACTGCAAAGCAATAAATTGATCGATGGGATTCGTGCCGGTTCGGTAAAAAAGGTGTTGGCTCTGCTCGAAGATCTGGCGAACAAGGAACCCGACAAATATAAGGAATTCTGGAAGGAATTCGGCAAGGTCATGAAAGAGGGCCCAGGTGAGGATTTTGCCAATCGCGAACAGGTTGCCAAGCTGTTACGTTTTGCCTCCACCCATGTGGAGGGCGATGAGCAGGGAGTATCCCTGGAAGACTATGTATCACGCATGCAAGAGGGGCAGAAAAAGGTCTACTACATCACTGCGGACAGTTTTACGGCAGCGAAAAACAGTCCACATCTGGAGATCTTTCGTGAAAAGGGCATTGAAGTCTTGTTGCTATTCGATCGTGTCGATGAGTGGTTGACCTCAAGTCTGAATGAGTTCGACGGCAAGCCTTTGCAGTCCGTGGCCAAAGGAGACCTCGATCTCGGTGACATCGAGACCGCGGATGATAAGAAACAACACAAAAAGATCGAAAAAGAGGCCAAAGACATTATAGAGCGCATCAAGAAGGTGCTTGGAGACAAAGTGGAGGAGGTGCGTGTCTCACATCGTCTGACCAACTCACCGGCCTGTATCGTGCTCAATGATCAGGATATGGCCCTGTACATGCAGCACCTCCTGAAACAGGCCGGGCATGATATGCCAAGCAGCAAACCCGTCCTGGAGGTCAATCCTTCACATCCGGTCGTGACACGGATGAGTGAGCAGACAGAAGACAAGCAATTCACCGACTGGTCAAATTTATTGTTTGATCAGGCCATTCTAGCCGAGGGAGGTCAGCTGGAAGACCCCGCGGGATTCGTTTCCAAGCTCAATGAGCTCATGCTGGATATGGTTAAGAACACGGACGAAAAAAGTTAGGGAATGCGCACGACACAGTTGTCCAACTGGTGCTGAATAATCGTTTGTATTCAAGGCACGACAACAGGCGCATAGCCTTGGGCTGTGCGCCTGTTGTCACAATGTCGAAAGGGTCAAGTTCTTTCGTAGGTTTTAAAAAACCTCTGCGACAGGCACGTTCAGTCCCGAATTTATTGGTCCCTGTGCCGATCTGATCCACGAGGTCCATCGCCACGTTCCTGGTCCGGTGCAGGCATTTCCTTTTTCTGATATCCCTGGGGCAGCTCGAATAGCGAAACGGGCTGCGATCCCTCTTGTATGTTCTTCAGTTCTCGCACATAACCTCCGGGCAGCTCTTCACGAATATGCAGTTTGAGCTTGGGATCGTACCACTGAAGTGTGCGTGAGGTTTTCTGATCACGGTCCTGGTGCTGTACCAATTCCCATTTTTCCGTCTGCCGACCGTTGACTACCTCTTTGCCGAGCATGCGGTATTCGGAACTGCCGCCGGGAAATTCCTGTTTGATTGGGATATGTCGCTGTTTGTCTATCCATTGCACGACCCGGGTCGTGCGTCCTTGATGAGAGGAGACGATCTCCCATTTATCCGCGCTCCTGTCGTGCACATTTTCTACCCCGAGATTGTTACAGGTCACGGATTGAGGGGCTCCGGCGCAGGGATTGGACGGGTCTGTTTCAGCGGAGTCGGCGCCCTTTGGTGGGGCACCTCTTTGCTCGAGATAGGTCTTTTCTTGTGGAAAGAGTAGCCAGGCCATTCGCTTTGATTCGTTCGTAATCTCAATGACCTGTTTATCGTTTCGGGTATATTCTCTGCGTATACCGTCCCTGCCTACGAACATCTTTCCAGTTACCGGTTGTCCTTTGGGAGCCGTATTTACAGTATCCGCGGAAAATGCAACTTCAGAACCAGAATCGGCGGCCCCGACTACGGTTGTTGTGAACCACAGGATTGTGGACACAACCCATATTGCCAATGAGATTGTTCTCGGCATAAAGCGTCTCCTTCGTTCTGGGAGCCTGTCGGACTTAGGACTGACCTACTGCGGAAAAGCCGGATTTGGCTAGCTTTCCCGATCCTTTTCGTTACACGCTAGGGCTATTCGCCTCAAACGATCGAAAAACCTACCTCAAACCGTCTTTCCCTCGCTACGATCACCTAAGTCCGGCAGACTCCTAGAAAGTTAAATTAATGGTTTTGATGCAGATTACCCTCGCG
>JBDLIZ010000134.1:0-10741 GCA_039714615.1 Pseudomonadota bacterium
TAAGTCTTGCGTGAGGAGCCGTGTACGGACCCGTACGCACGGTTCTGTGGGCAGACGGAGGCCATTTGGCCTCCTCTGACCCGATGTCGCAACGCCGAAGACGGACGATAAGGCAAGCCAGATGGGGAAGTTATTTAGGTAGTATTCCTTAGCATGGACGGGGGGGTTCGGAGTTTAGTTTGGCGAAGAAGTATTAAATATAGACCTGTCCCCTATTTCCCCCTGGCCCCTATTTCCCCTCGCCAAATGTTGCCCTTTTTAATCCGCATGTTGAGTGGGGCATAGCTTGGGTCCTCATGCCCTGGGATGAATAGCTGGGGTGATGCCGTCTGAGCAGGACGCCAAACGGGTGGTGGAAACGACGGTGGAACCCGGATGGGCATAGGGGGTGGTGCATAAGCCCTGAGCGGCGAGTAGCCTCTTAGCTTCGATCCCGACCCTGCGCCGAAGGACATACAGAAAAAAAAGGCTTGAGCGTTAGCCGCCCACAGCAAAAAACCTAGATAAAGCAGTATTATCAGCCATTTCCTATAGTTACGCATAAAAAAAGACAGCTTGAACTGGTCCATGAAATAGATGTCATCAATGACGTGACTGGCGTTTTTCTATATAACCAAACCATTGTAACATGTCGCCTAAGTCTTAAATCTGACAGACTCCTAGGAGTCTGTCGAACTTAGGCGATCGTAGCGAGGGAAAGACGATTTGAGGCAGATTTTTTGATCGTTTGAGGCGAATAGCCGTAGCTATTTAACGAAAAGGATCGACAAATCTGTCCAAATCCGGCTTTTCCGCAGTAGATCAGTCCTAAGTCCGACAGACTCCTAGAATGAGACCGATATCTTTTTCGGTTTTGGCCTGCAACCTTTCCCCGTAGGAGACCCATGCCGAATAAGCACAAGACCAGCCACACTGAGGTGAGAATCAACATCGATCTCTCGGACCAAGACGTCTACGACGCCATGAAGCAGGTGCCGGGCTATATCGATATCACTACGGAGGATTTTCGAGAGATCTACCACCTCGCTCATGAGCATGCAATAAAACGACTGGTGGGTTCATTTCGGCTGAGTGAGATAATGACCCGCGGCACGGAAACCGTGCATCCGCAGACGCCTTTGAATGAGGCCGCAATGGTCATGGCCACCAATAGAATCAGCACCGTCCCCGTGGTCAACGGGAATGACGAGGTCGTCGGGATACTCTCGGAGACGGATTATCTAAGATGCCTGGGGGCCGATACGACCATGCAACTGCTAATCAAGTTTACCGGGAATGCAGCAGCGATCGATCAGCAGTGTCAATCAACCCGCGTAGACACCATTATGAACACCCCCCCCATCACTATCTCCGAGAATGCGGATGTACTGACCCTGATCCATATCCTGAAAACACATCCCTTCAGCCACATCCCGGTAGTCAATGCTGCAGGAAAGCTGGCAGGAATGATCGCCAGATGCGATTTTGTACATCTCTGCCGGCTCGAGGTGATGACGTGAATTACTTCAGAAAATGGTTAGGGACCACTCGGGGCAGCCCACCGCGGGTGAGCAACCTCGAGGTGTTCTGGTCATGGGTGGGCGCCTTCCTGGGGATCGCGGCAGTTGCCTTAGTCAACCGTCTTTTTTTTGAAGGGACCGATTATGTCATGATGATCGGCTCTTTTGGTGCCTCCGCGGTACTCACCTACGGCGCTGTGCGCAGCCCCTTGGCTCAACCCAGAAATCTCGTTGGCGGCCACGTCATCTCCGCATTGATCGGGGTGGCTGCGTTCAAACTGCTGCATGGTCACTTATGGCTGGCCGAGGCGAGCGCGGTGGCTACCGCCATCGCCCTCATGCACCTGACCAAGACCCTGCATCCACCAGGTGGCGCAACCGCGTTGATCGCCGTCATCGGCAGCGATAAGGTACATGAACTGGGATTTCTATACGCCTTTATCCCGGCCGGACTAGGCGCGCTGATCCTGCTCCTGGTCGCCCTGCTGGTCAACAATATCCCCCGCACTCGGCGGTATCCCGAGGTTTGGTTTTAATCCGGCTCCAACCCCATTTATTCACCCGTTTTTAGGACTTCAGACAGTTGCACCGATATAGGGGCTACAATGCCCAGGCTCATCTGTCCCAGTTGTACCAAGGCCAATTTACGTTCTGGGACCAGTTTTGGGGTTTTGGGGGACACGATACTTGATTCAGCATATCAAAGGGTAGCATCCCCTTTATCCCTCAACGGCAACCCAATTGGCGAGTGCATTAACTACACCTGCGAGTTGCTGTTGTGGGGTGTATCGGTTTTTCGATGTAGTCCTATCTCTATTACGATCGGTGACGGTTACCCGCCGCCTCTATTCGGGCAACCTGGGCGCGGGCTTTTGGGTAGTCCCCGTGGCAGGTGCCGCCCCATAGGGATAACCGTAAGAGCCGGGATAACCCCAGCCCCCGGGGTAACCCCAATACTGACCGCCATAGCCCCCGGGGTAACCCCAGTGTGGACCGCCCCGGCCACCATAGTAACCGCGTCCATAATCGTAATCCCGCCTGTAGTAGTTGCCCCTATCGTAGTATTTGTCCCTATCGCTATTTCCGAACCAGCGGGATGGGCTCATCATGTCAAACACGCCAGCCTGAGCGATATTCGTCATGGGAAATTCCCCGAGGACGAGGGTCGTCACAGCCGCTACCAAAACAATTGATTTTCGCCTCACTTTATCAATCCCTCCACATCGTTTGTTGCCTTGTCTTGCGCTCATCTGAATTAGTTACAACAGCTTCTCAGACGGGCAGGATAGCCCGCATTCCTTACCATGCGGAACGGTTTTCTGAGATTATGTACGTATATTCAATAAGTTAAATCGGTCTTCAGCACGTCGAGTGATTGACACACTGTCCTATTCGGTTTTTGGTCCAATCTGGCTTTGCATCTTGGTCGATCCCCTTGAGCCACTGCTACAGCTATGCCCCTGCGGTCGATCGACCAACCTGCTTTTCCACTACCCGCCTAATGCTTTTGCTGATAATTCCCTTTATGATAGTCGCACTAATTAGATTTTGACACAAACTGGTATTATTTCAAACATCCCAGTTTTCCAGGTTACGTTTTCAGAGGCGTTACGAACAAACAGAAATTCCAGCAACGAAAGAAAAGTACTGGTGCGAAAGCGGATGTGAATAGTAAAATATAACTCCTTGTGTCGAGGCGTATTCGAGAATGCTTCATGCAGTATCTTGATAGGCTCATAATTAACGTATATCTGAACTTATGATATCATTGACAATGTCAAGGATGGGGGTTTGGTATGAATAGATTATTTATTCTACTGGTGTTTGCCATACCAATGGTCTCTCTGGCGGGAGAGAATCAGTCCTCTCTGGTCGTACAAACGGGTAAGTGGCGAGAGAGCGATCTCGTCGTGCGTACCCTCATGGATCTCGAAAGCAATAAGATCTGCCTGACCTTTTATGTTCGAACCATCGGCACGAGTCCCGTGATATCTTGTTATGATGCGGTTTCGGGGTTCCGTTCCAAGATCAACCAGGTAGGACACTTCAAGGACGGCAAACTCGTCCTGCGAAAACTCAAGGATCACGAAAACGGTGTGGCGTGCCTGGTGGCCTATGTGAGTACGCCGGGCACTTCTCCGGGTGTCAATTGCTATGATAGTAAGATGGTGGCCAAGGAAGCCATAGTGCGTAACGGACACTTACGGGAGGGCGATCTCGACGTGCGCAGGATCGTGGACCCGGATAGCGCGAAAACCTGCCTTGTCGCCTATGTAGGTACCATCGGCACCTCTCCCACTCTGGTTTGCTACAACACTCAAAGAGGAGGCAGCGGAGGCCTGCTTCAGACCAGCTATATGCGGGAAGGGGATCTCATCGTTCGAAAAATCGTCGATAGATCCAACCGCAAGGCCTGTCTGATCACCTACATCAGTACCGAGGGCACCTCTCCACATCTTTATTGTTTTGATGAGTCATCGGGCAATCAACCAAAAGTCAAGACCGAATGGCGTAATCTGCCCCAATCTGAATGGAAGCGGCCCCAGAATACCCCTGCTTCGCATCGACGACATATTGTTGACCGCATCGACCTCACTGTCTATAGAGGTAGTGATCGTTTATAACCGGCTCAGATCATGGATGTGATGCCGGCCTTGCGACTTGTCAGTGGGAACGCTTGGGAACTTACGCTCAAGTTTTCGGGATGCCAATGACAGCCAGTGTCGGTCGATACCGCAAACCCCAATCAGCGTTGCCATCAGGATAACCGCAACAAACTCGATTTCAGACTTCGGTTCGCTCTGCCATTTCAAGGGCGTCGTCAACTTCTATCCCGAGATAGCGGACTATGCTTTCCAGCTTAGTATGTCCAAGTAGAAGCTGGACATCAAGAAGATATTTCGTTCGCCGATAGATCAACGTGGCTTTGGTGCGGCGAAGCGGGTATGGAGCAAAGACTGGACTCTACATCGCAGTGATTAGCAGCAATCGCTGCCCGTCACCACCGGATCGCGAGGATGACTGACCCACAGCCACCCGGAACGTCTGGCCACCCCGCACCTAATCCGCACTCCTTTGATCGTCTCAACCCGGAGTGACAAAGCCTATAGAATAGATGGCATGTACAAAGGCGAGCGATTCAACAGCATCAGTCACCTGGTCGGCGCGGCTCTCGCACTCGCCGGTGGCGCGGTACTGGTGACTTTTGCTGCGATGGATGGCGATACCCGCAAGATCGTGAGCTATAGCGTCTACGGCTTCACCCTATTCCTGCTCTATCTCATCTCCACGCTCTATCACAGTCTGGACGGCCCGGCTAAACGGGTATTTCGGGTGCTGGACCACCAGGCCATCTACTTGCTGATCGCAGGGACCTACACCCCGTTCACACTGGTAGTGCTTAAGGGCAGTTGGTGGATGTTTGGCACGATCTGGGGGCTGGCGGTATTCGGGATCGTCTTGGACGCCTTACCGTCTAAGGGACCAAGGGTGGTACCCATTATTATCTACCTGGTCATGGGCTGGCTCTGCCTGTTCGCCCTGGACTCGTTGGTCGCCGCCCTGCCGCCGGAGGGCTTTCGCTGGCTGCTGGTGGGTGGAATTTTTTACACCTCAGGCATCGTGTTCTTCGTCCTTGACCACTGGTACCCCTGGTGCCATGGGATCTGGCATTTGTTCGTACTCGCGGGCAGCTTTAGCCACTACTTCACGATTCTGCTCTTCTTGTGATGAAACAGAGACTTGGCTGCTCTCGCTCGATTTAGAGTCGCCTGACCCCATGTTCCTCAATCACGGCGCAGGTCGTCGGAAACGGCTATCGGGGTAGGAAACCTAAGTACGATGATGTAGGAGGACACAATGAAAGTTAAGAGTGTACTGAGCTGGATGAGATAGGACGCTTTGTGCCCAATGACGCCGCGATCCAGTGCAAGCATGGCGATCAGTAGAGAAAATTCACTGATCTGGCCAAGGCGAAACCCGATCTCTCTTGATCTTTGCTTAGATTCCCCTGATTTTTGTAACAATATTTTAAAAACTATTGGTTTGAGGATCAAAACCGTTGCCGCAATGATCAGCGCAGGGATCAGTACGTCCATCAGGATTTCAAGATTTAAACCCGCGCCTAAGGAAAAGAAAAAAATAACCAGAAAAAAATCTCGCAAGGGACGAAGGCTGTCGGCAATAAAATCAGAGATTGGACTGGTAGCAATGGCCACCCCCGCGATGAAGGCCCCGATTTCATGAGAAAGTCCTACGGCTGCGGCCAATTCCGCCATCCCCAGGCACCAGCCGATAGCCAGCAGAAAAATATATTCTTGGATCTTATCGAAGCGTGAAATCAATTTAATAAGCACATAACGCGAAAAAAGAAAGGCGAATAGAATGAGCCCAGGCAGGGAAAGCAACAGGATTATCAATTCTAGAGTCGCAAACTGCTCGTGTCCCGTGGTCTCCAGTATCAACAAGATGACAATGGCAATCAGGTCCTGCAGTAGCAGGATACTGATGATCACCTCACCGGTGTGTTTATGGTGGAGCACAGTGAGGGGGAGCAGCTTCAACCCGATGATGGTGCTGGAAAACATGAGTGCCCCCCCGATGATCAGGTTTTCACTCCAGGAAAAGCCCAGCAGCCAACCCGTACCCGCACCGATCAGGGCAAATAACAGCGAGCTCAGACCGGTGATCAGGGTGGTCTCTTTGACCAGGGCAAGCAGTTTTTGGGGATACAGATTGAGACCAAGCAAGAAGAGCAGGAACATAATGCCGATGTGGGCGATCTGTCGGGTGACCTCGGAATCTTCCACCAGGCCGACACCGAAAGGCCCGATGATTATCCCTAAAATTATATACGCCACGATCATGGCCTGGCGGGCATACAAGGCCAAGGTGGCCAGTATCGCTGCACCGGTAAAGATCAGAAAGATTGTAAAAACGACGGGGTCGCTCTGCATCTGTAATGTCGAATCAACCCGCTTGCGCGAGCAGCTCTATCCAATGTATGACGGGCGCATCAGCCTTGGTTTGCAGGTGAAGCTGGCAGCCGATATTCGCCGTGGCAATGAGTTTTGGTTTGGGTCTCTGAAGCTTATTTAATTTGTCTTGTAAGAGTTGCTGCGAGAGTTCTGCTTGCAGAATCGAATAGATTCCCGCAGAACCGCAGCACAGATGGCCATCCTGTACTGGTAGCAATTGGTAACCGATTTTAGTCAGAATACCCTCAACTATTCCTCCCAATCCCTGCCCGTGTTGCAGCGTGCAGGGAGGGTGGAATACGATTTTCTCGGATTCTCGGTGCATGAATTGGCGAAGGTCTTCTTCATGGACGAATTCGGCGATGTCCTTGGTCAGGGTGGAGACCTTAGCGGCTTTTTCACGGTACCCTGGGATGCCGCTTAGATATTTCTCATAGTGTTTGATGACCATGCCGCAGCCGCTGGCGTTGGTGACAATGGTCTCGACACCGGACTCAATATGCGGCCACCAGGCGTCGATGTTCCGTTGCATAAAGTCCAGGGCCTCATCGTTGGCTCCCAGGTGCTGACTCAGGGCCCCGCAACACCCTGCTCTGGGGGTGTGAACAACGCTGACTCCAAGGACGTCGAGCACCTTTTTCGTGGCGTTGTTGATCGAGGGCGAAAGCGCCGGTTGTACACATCCCTCCAACAACAGCACCTTACGCGGGTGCTGCCGCGGGTATTTTGCCGATTGTTGGGTCTGCGCGCGACGGGGAATACTGCGCCTGATTCGGTTTGGCAGCAGGGGACGAACCTTCTGGCCCAACCATAATAGCGCTCCAATCCGCTTACTGTAGGGCAGTGTCCACCTCAACGCCAACCGAGTGAGACGATCGCCTAGAGACCGAGGGACCCGTTGTTCCATCAAGGAACGGCCGATATCCAACAATGTTCCATATTCAACCCCAGAGGGGCAGGTGGTCTGGCAGTTCAAGCAGGTGAGACAGCGATCAAGATGTTGCTGGGTCTTGCGGGTGACCTCATTGCCTTCCAGCATTTGTTTAATGAGATAGATACGCCCCCGTGGCCCATCGAGCTCGTCTCCGAGCAGCTGATAGGTAGGGCAGGTCGCATTACAGAACCCGCAATGCACACAGCGGCGTAATATCGAGTCCGCCTCCCTTCCCTGCGGGGTATCTTTAATATCCTCAGCGAGTTCAGTTTGCATAGTTAGGAGCCTGTCGGGTTTAGGGTCAATCTACTGCGGAAAAGCCGGTTCGGCCCGATTTCCCGATCATTATCGTTAAATATGAATCACTATTCGCCTCCAATGATCGAAAAATCGGACTCAAACCGGCTTTCCCTCGCTACGATCACCTAAATCCGACAGGCTCCTAGAGGTCTTTATACATGCGCCCTGGGTTGAATATACCGTGCGGATCCCAGGCCTTTTTAAACTTCTTATGTAAACTCAACAGGGGCGGGGGCAGGGGATGAAACACCTCGCCAGTGCGATCTCCGTTTCGAAACAGGGTGGCGTGACCTCTTGCTTGTTGAGTCTCTTCCCGGATCACCGGGGCGGGCGCATCACTTTTCAGCCACCGCAATGCGCCATTCCATTCCATCGCGGTCTTACCCGGAAGGTTCAAGGGAGGCATGGCTGGCGGTACCGATAGACGCCATAGCGGGGTGTCATCCATAAAAAAGGTCTCACCCTGTTCGCGAATGTTCTGCCAAAACATATCGCTCCAGTCCAGAGGTTCACCGGCGATGGTCTTGGCCGCGGCCTGAACGCCTTGCTCAGTGCCCGAGAGCCGCACATAGAGATCTTTTCCGTCATACCAGGTGGCCGAGATGGGAAGGGGGAGGGCGGCCCAGGTATTCATCAGTTGGATGGCTGATGCGTTGTCGACGCTCAAAGCGTAGGTCATTTCCTTGGCCGGACGGGGAGAGACCTTGATAGAAACCTCGAGCAGGACTGCCAGGGTACCCAATGCGCCCGCCATGGTGCGCGCCAGATCATAACCCGCGACATTTTTCATGACCTCCCCCCCAAAGTGCAGCCGCTCGCCCTTACCATTGATCAGTGCGACTCCCAGCACATTGTCACGCACGGCTCCCCCCCAGGGACGGCGGGGTCCCGAGAGACCGGCGGCCACGGCCCCACCCAGGGTAGTTTGGGCACCAAAATGGGGGGGCTCAAAGGGGAACATTTGGCGATGTTTGTGTAGCCGCTGTTCGAGTTCGCGCAGCGGTGTTCCGGCTCGTGCCGTGATGACCAGCTCGGTGGGTTCATAGTGAATAACACCCTGATGGGCGCTGATATCCAGTGCCTGGCCCTCGATCTTGCGCCCATAGAAGTGTTTGGTGTTGCCACCCTGGATGACCAGGGGGGTATTCATGCCCTGGGCCTCTTTTACCGCGCCGATCAACGTCTCGGTCTGGTCCTGCGTAGGCATCAGAATCGGGGAATGTCGGGATGGGGTAATTGGCCATGATGGACGTGCATGGCTCCGAATTCGGCGCAACGATGCAAGGTGGGGATCGCCTTGCCGGGATTTAGCAATCCCTGGGGATCGAATGCGGCCTTGACGGCGTGGAACTGGCTTAGTTCCAGGTTTGAGAATTGCACACACATCTGATCGAGTTTCTCCATACCCACGCCGTGCTCACCGGTGATGGTGCCGCCTACTTCGATACAGAGTTCCAGTATCTTAGCCCCTAATCGCTCGGCCTTTTCAAGTTCTCCGGGGGTATTGGCATCGTACAGAATAAGCGGGTGCAGATTACCATCCCCGGCGTGAAACACATTGGCTACCCGAAGGCCAAATATTTCTGACAGCTCATTGATGCGCTTGAGTACCGGCGCCAGATGCTGGCGCGGGATAGTTCCATCCATGCAGTAGTAATCAGGCGAGATTCGGCCGATCGCCGGAAAGGCCGCTTTGCGTCCCTTCCAGAAGATGGCACGCTCGGCAGCATCTTTGGCGGTGCGCACCTCAATCGCTCCATGACGGAGTAACAGCTGTTCGACGCGCTTGATTTGGGTTTCCACCTCTTGCTGCGTGCCGTCTAGTTCACAGAGTAATATGGCCTCGGCCTCAGTGGGATAACCGGCGTGTACGAAGTCCTCCGCCGCCCTGATGCTAAGATTATCCATCAGCTCCAGTCCAGCAGGAATAATACCTGCACCGATGATCCCGGCCACCGAGTCTCCTGCCTGTTGCAAGTCATCAAAGGAGGCGAGTAATACCTGTACGGTATCGGGTAAGGGCAGCAACTTCACTGTCACCTCAACGATGACGCCCAGTAAACCCTCAGATCCCGTTAACAAGGCTAACAGGTCATATCCGGGGTTGTCCATTGCCGGCGAACCGATGCTCAGCAATTCACCCTCTATAGTCACCAGCTTCAGAGCCAGGATATTGTGCACGGTGAGCCCATATTTCAGGCAGTGCACCCCGCCGGCGTTTTCTGCAACGTTACCCCCGATGGTGCAGGCGATCTGCGATGATGGATCTGGAGCATAGTACAGGCCATAGGGGGCGGCAGCCTCAGAGACGGCTAGATTGCGTACCCCTGGCTGTATGCGGGCATAACGATTGTTGGGATCAACATCCAGGATTTGGTTGAGTTTTGCTAGACTCAGCAACACACCGTCAGTCAAGGGAAGGGCGCCTCCGGAAAGCCCCGTGCCCGCTCCCCGTGCTACCACGGGAATGCCGTGCGAATGACAGGTACGCAGAATGCCCTGGATCTGCTCGATGCTGTCCGGCAGGACAACCATCATGGGCGTGCGCCGATAGGCAGGAAGGCCATCACACTCATAGGGGCGTAAATCCTCGGTATCGGTCAGTATCGATGAGGGAGGCAGCAAGGTGCTGAGTTCTTCAGCCAGGACAACAGCCTTGGCGAGCGGGTCACTGCGGTGCGATTTAGAATTACTCATCAGGATATTGAACGTGGCATGATGAGTGTACTATAGCACTAAATTAGTAGAACATTGCCCTGAGGATCTCATGGGTTTAGGCTAATTAAATCAACCACAATCGCTAAACGAGCCGAGTCTTGATTGTAGAATTATTAGCTATTGCACTGGGTGGCGCCGTGGGCGCCTTGTTGCGTTATTGGGTCTCTTCGGGGGTATACTCTATCTTGGGACAGGATTTTCCTTACGGCACATTGACAGTGAATGCCGTGGGATCATTGCTCATGGGCTTACTGACCATATTGATGCTGGAGCGCATGAGTGTCGGACCTGAAATGCGCGGCGCCCTGTTGTTC
>JBDLIZ010000135.1:0-10698 GCA_039714615.1 Pseudomonadota bacterium
GAGTGAGCGGACAGGAAGGGATGAGTGATAGTGTGAGCACCCACCTGTATCAGGTTTCCCCGTGTCAGTGTGCAGATCTCTTCCGTCGAGAGCGACCGGTGGCTAGACCGCACAACTGAATCCTGGCTGGCCCAGTCCAATAGTTGATCCAACGCTTCGCGTTGCGCTTGCTGCGGCAGTGGCAGCAGTAATTCCCAGATTGAATGGTAGAGGTGCAGCCGCGAGCCCTGGTCACCCTCCCATGCCTGGCGATGACTGTCGCGGTGAAGGTCCTCGTCGCTGTATACGGCTGCTGGTCCGAGTTGCCATCGATAGTCGGCACCATTGATTGTTAGACACAGGGTTTCAGGCAGAACGCCTAGCCGCAGCAGCAGTCGCTCCAGTTCGTCCCACCAGAACTCCCGCTTACTGCCGGGTTGTCCGGTTGCAACGAAAACGGTAGCGGGCACAGCATGCCTTTCCAGTATCGGAGCGGCCGTGTGCAGGTTGTCGGCGTAACCGTCGTCGAAGGTGATGGCGACACCCCCATCCGGCAGGTTGACGTCGCGAAGCGCCCTGCACAGACTGCTTAAGCTTAGAATCGACACGAGGCTTTTCAGCACCTCAATATGCTCGGCAAAATAGTGCGGCGAGACACACAATGACCAGGGATCTGGCGCTGACTCATGGATGCGGTGGTACATGAGAATCAGACCTTGTCGCGCAAAGCATCTGCCCCATTTACCTGCTCTGCGGTTTATCTTGCCGATGCCGGGTATCTCCATGGATTCACTCTGGCTTGGAGGCCTTGATAGAAATTACTACCTGGTAGAGCGGATCGTGATAATCCAGTTCACGAGGGTCCAGTTCTTCAGTTGCCAGGCCATGCAGAAAGGCGACTGCCGAAAGCACGTTCCCCCTGGATTCGACGTTAACCGACGATTGTGGAAAGGCAGTGCCAAACAGCCGTTGTATCGAAAGTTCTGTAAATGCCCAGCAGCACAGCTTGCCCCATTGATCCTGGGGAATCTTGCTGATCCCGGGGACGGTGGCGAGTAGTGTGCCTCCTGGCTTCAGGATTCGATGCAGCGTATTCACTGCTGCAGGGCAGTCGTAAATAAACTGCAGTGTTTGGGTAAAGATGATGCAGTCAAAGCGTTGTGAGGGGATGTGCTCCGCCGAGGTAAGGTCGCCGACAAGCGTGGCTTGAGGGTTGCCTTCGCGAATGTGCAGAACGTCGCTGTGGGTAACGCGTTCGGCGCCGAATTGCCGGGTGTAGTTGTTGTCTCCAATTTCGAGGACATGACCGTAAATATCGCTGGCATGGCGGGAAAGGAAGCTCTCAATGTAATAGCGATCTACCGGCTGGCCCCGGTCGTAGCCGAACTCATGACTCAGCGGCATGAGCTGGCAAAGATCGCCGAATTCAACCCGGCCAACGCGCGGATGCACGGTGATCTCCCGCCAGCGGGCTTGTAACCAGCGGTAGATCCTAGTTGTACGCCGGTCGTTCATCCCCTCTCCACCCTCACTCCGTTTTCCCGTAACAGGTATTTGATCAGCCACACCGGAGAGCACAGCAGCAATTGCATGACACCAACAGATGCGATGAGGGATAGGGTATCTTCCCGTGCTTGCCGGCGCTGGCCGCTTACCATCATGCCGGCTATCCTGCGAATAGCTCTCAGGCCATAGAACTCCTTCCAGAAGCATATTCCCGCCCTGAAGGCGCTGCTGTAGCAGCTGTTTGCTTCGATGTGCTGCCTTTGTGAGTAGAGAATGGACAAGACTGTTTCTAGCATCAGGGGGCTATTGTAGGAGATGTTGGTTCCGTGCTTGCGATACTCGGCAATCACGTGCTTATGACGAGCTATCTGATATTGCCTAGCGATACGCAGGTAGAGATCGTAGTCCTCACAGACAGGTAAAGAGGCGTTATATCCACCGGTGACCTCGAGGACCTGGCGCCGGTACATGACGGTGGCGTGCATGGCGATGTGATTGCCGCGCAATAATGCGGTATAGGGGTCCTTGTCCATTGGAGTATCAATGTGTGGTTCCCTGGCGGAGCCGTCAGGTGTCAGCAAGCGGTAGCGACCCGAAGCGAAGGCGCTGTCCGGGTGTTTTTGCAAGCAAACGAATCCCTTTTCCACTGCATTAGGCAGCAAAAGGTCATCGGCGTCCAGGAAAATCAGATAGTCTCCCTGACTGGCGCGAATACCGCTGTTCCTTGCCGCCGCAAGTCCACTGTTCCGCTGTCTCAGCAGTTGGACATTCGCGTAGCATGAGACGACATCAGCTGTGTTATCCGTTGACCCGTCGTCTACCACGATGATCTCGATATTGGAGTAGGATTGAGCCAGTAAACTATCGATGGCCTCGCTGAGGAAGTGGGCCTGGTTGAAGCAGGGGATGACCGCGGAGACTAACGGCGTGTTCACGGACGCAGTTCCGAATTGTACAGCCGGGAAAACAGTCCATCCTGTTCCAGCAGCTGCCGAAACGCACCCTGCTCGGCGACTTTTCCATGCTCGAGTACAATGATGTTGTCAGCGTGCTGTACGGTGGATAAACGGTGGGCAATGATTATCATGGTGCGATTTTTCTGAAGCCTTCTCAGGGCTGTTTGAATCAGGTTTTCTGAAATGCTGTCCAGGGCATTGGTAGCCTCGTCCAGAATCAGAATATCGGGGTCTCTGATGATGGCGCGCGCCAGCGCGATGCGTTGTTGTTGTCCGCCTGAGAGCCTCACACCCCGTTCACCAAGCTTGGTATCGTAACCCTCGGGCAGCGCGCGGATAAACTCATCGGCTTCGGCTTGCCGGGCGGCCGCGATAATCTCTTCGTCGCTTGCTTCGGGGCGGCCGTAGGCAATGTTATCGCGCACCGAGTTATTGAAAATATACACCTCCTGACTGACTACGGCGATGTGGCTTCGCCAGGAGACCAGTTCCAGCTCCGCCAATAAGCGGTCATCCACCCGGATCTCGCCCGCTTCGGCTTCGTAGAGGCGAAGGATCAAATGAATCAGTGTCGATTTGCCACTACCGGAGCGTCCCACCAATGCGGTGGTTTTGTTGACGGGCAGGCAGATTGAAATGTTTTCAAGGGCCAGTGGCTCCTGAGGATCATAACGAAAGTTGACGTGATCAAAGCGGATTTCCCGCTGGAGATCATGAAACGGGATTTGACCGGAAGTCACAGGGAGGTTGTCGGTCTGATTGAGTAGGGACGTGACTGCTTTGACGGCACCTCCCAGAGAGAGTATGTGGGTACGGGACTCATCCAGCATCTTCACCAGGGGCTGGAGACGATACAGAATGAAGACAAAAACTAGCAGAGCAGTGAGACTTTCAGCGCTTTTTAGTGTGCTGTAAAGAATAAAAACCAGAAAAGCCGCAGCGAGTATTTCATAGACCGGGGTGATTGATTCCCTTGTGATCGAGACGCGCATGATCGACTTGCTGGCACGCTCCGAGGACTCGTTAAAGCATTGTTGCTCATAGGGTTCACGGCCATAGGCTCGTATCACCTTCATGCCTTCCACACACTCGATTTCGCGTACGGTCGCTTCGGCGCTGGCCTGTGTTGCCTCGTGACCCAGTTCCTGCGCGTGGCGCGTGATCCACCGTGCGATCATTGAAATGACCACCATCACCACGACGACCAGCAGGGTGAGCTTCCAGGAAATCAGGAGCAGCAGTAGGACATAAATGATTACTGTACTGGCATTGGCAATGAACTTGACCAGCTCAGAAAGCGCCTCACTACTGCGCCAGGTTTCGTTGGAGAGAGTGTTGAGAATATGCCCTGTTTCGGTAGATTCCAGGAAACGGTAGTTGACGGTGAACAGCCGTGCCACGATACCGGAGCGCAGCTGATGGACAATACGCGCGTCCAGCCAATGAAACAGTACCTGATTACCATAGCTAAGAGATGCTTTTAGAACAACACTGCTGAAAATACACATGGAAATGACCAGGAGACGGTATGGTGAGGGAACGCTGTTGAACAGACGCCCCAAGGAGTCCACCAGCCAGCTCCCGGAGGACTCATAACCGCCGGTTTGATCTAGGCTCTCGAGAAAGGGGATGAACAGGCCGATCCCGATCCCCTCCGCCAGGGAAGCCAGGATGCCCAGTACGCTGATAGCCGGCAGGCTCCAGGGATAAAACCTGAAAAAGGGAAGGATCTCCTTGACGACCTTAAACATGACGGGTGTTTTTTCCCGCGGTTAGTTTTGCGGCAAATTCTCTAATGCTGTCAGCACCTGTTACGGTGATGTGCGGCAGGGCAAACGCTGAGTGTTTCGTGGTACAGGGACCGCAAAGCTCGGACAGCGCGAAATCAAATCCACAAGCCCCCGTAAGGAATTGCAGCCTGCGGTTACAGTCTCCACCGGGGTAGGCAAACAGGGAAGTGGGTATGCCCAGCTCACTGTCAAGAAAGGAGCGTGAAGTTTTGATGATGCGTCTCGCCTCGGCGAGAGGCAGGGAGACGAGGCTGCTCTGTCGGGACGGACGTGCGCCGAAAACGACACCCTCTGACTGCAGATGACGCAGTTCTTTCCATGTGAGTTGCGGGAAATTGTCACCACTACCACTGCGGGATAAGCCTTTCTTCAAGTCATCAGTGGTTAGAAGAACTGTTGAGTCAAAGCCATACTGCTGCAGCAGAGGCAAGGCGTGAGTGCTGAAATCGAGCGTCGCGTCATCAAAGACAATAAATACCGGCTTGCCTGCCAAGGGAATGCCGTACTCCCTGGCAAGGTGCCATTCATCGAGGCTAATGCTTCGATAGTGGTTGTCGCTTAGATAGCGAAGCTGCGCCTGAAATTGCGGAACACTGACAGGCCTCACGTAACCGGCTTGTTTAGCAGCATCACTGATATAAAGGTAACGCAGGATATAGAGCTGTCGTGAACTGACCCATTGCACCTGGCTAGCGATGTGATCGGGTAGTGGATCGGGTAATGGCAGCTGGCGAATTATGACGGCCTCCGATTTCGGGTGCAGGCCCGCGTGTTCAGTGCGCTGGAACAGGTGAATGCGGTATAGCGCCGAGTGTGCTTCCGAGACCAGCTGCAGCTCAGGGACGGCGGAGAAAGTTTCACCGATCACCCGGGCGCCGAATTTATGTTCCAAGTCAAAACCGGGCTGGCTCGGGTCATCGATTACCACATTGGCGTGGGCAGTGAGCAGGTGGCCACCGATTTTGAGGCTTTTCGCCAGTCGGTGCGCCAGCTGTTTCAGTTTCCCGATATCCGCGCTGTAGTAGAGCACTTCACTGCACACAATCAAATCGAAGCTGCCAGGAATAGGCTCCTTCATGAAGTCAAAGCATTGAAACTCGATGTTATCAAAATCCCTGCAGCGCTCTGCAGCGCGCTTAAGCGCGCTCCTGGAAATATCATTGGCAATAAGGTTTTGCACACGCGGTGCCAGCTGGCGTGTGAAATACCCCTCGGCACAGGCCAGCTCCAGCGCCTCACCGATAGGACCGTTCGGCAGCAGGTCAAGGGTCTGCTCATACTTGTTCTGTTCATAGACATTGGTATATCCCCAAGGGTCAGGTCCTTTTTTAAACAGCGCCTCGAAGTGGTGCTCAAGATCCTGGGAGGGTTGTGATTGACTGCGCTGTAACCGGGACTGTACAAATTGTTTGGCTGCAAACGCACGACGTTCCCATTCGGGTATGATGCTGAGTATGACCAGCAACAGTCGTTTTGCCAACCGCGTTTTTTTATGACCCTGTTGGACCGCTAGATCCCAGCCGCGCTGCAATTGGGCCGTTATGGTAGACAACCGCATCCGGCGACCCTTTGCGTAGTGTCCGCCCAGGTAGTTGAAGTACAGGCATACTTTGCGGGTGAGACCCCGGGAACCGGATTGTATTTCAAGAGACAGCAGAAATGCCCGGAGACGCGGCTCGAGAGTGGCGCATAAGTGTTGCCATTGATCCATTGGTCGCGCTGCGGCGACCATAGCATGAATGAAAATCGCCTGTGCAACCTCATAGGCATTCATATTGGATTGCTGCTCGTCCTTTAGTCTCTCCAGTAGTGGTCGGGCATCGCCGCCGCCGCCAAGTACATACCCCGCGCAAGCGCATGCCAGCCCATATCTATGCCTGGGAAGTCCCCGGCGAGGCAAGCCCTCGGGGTAGACTGGGTGTTCCACTGCGACACGCCGATCCGGTGCATGGCCCTGGTCCAGTACGCGTAAGCCGTCCTTCAACAGCTGCCGCCCATTGGTCGTGGCAGAGCCTGCGCGCATTCGGTAGGCGGCGAGTGTTTCAGGCACTCCGCCAAAGCGGGCGCCTGTTCGCGCGATGCGCTGGAACAGGTCCCAGTCTTCACAGGTGCGAAAGGAGGTGTCGAATCCGCCGACCACTTCGACCAGTGACCGTCTTACCAGGTAGGTATGGATCAGGGAATAACAGTACCGGCCGTGGGCAGCAAACAGGTCACCTGTGAGACCACCGTATTGTTCGAAGACAAACTCTCCATCCGAAGTAACGTGGGCCCAGCCGCAGACGGCGGCGTCCAGACTGGGATCTGCGGTGAGCAGCGCTGTCAGGCGTTCCAGATGCCTAGGCAAAATCCAGTCATCAGCATCCAGAAAAAGCAACCAATCGAATCGTGCAGCCTGTATACCGGCGTTGCGCGCCACGCTGACCCCTTTGCGCTGTTGCGTCAACAGTTTGAAGCGGGGATCCTGGCTTCTGTAACGGTCTGCGAGAACCGCTGTGGTGTCGCTAGAGCCATCATCGATGATAATGGCCTCCCAATTAGTAAACGACTGGTCGACCAGCGACTGCAGGGTTTCGGCGAGGGTTGCTGCCGCATTGTAAGCTGGAATGACAACTGAAACGTCCATGAATTGCCTGCGTATTACCCGGCTACTCGGGTGGCTCGTTGGCGTGCCAGGCGCGTGGCGGTGGGATAGATCATCAACCCGCGCCAACTGGCCCCCCACATGCGCCACAGAATCGCTGCGGGCAGCAGGTCGCTCCTGAAGGTGAGGCGACGCACAAGACGCAGCCCGGGCTTCAACAACCGCCACAGCAGAAAGGCCCCAATTACCGCGCGTTTTGTCGCCCGGGCTGCCTGGGCCGATTTTACCAGGAAAGCGATTTCTGCCTGGCGATGGCCCAGGATCTGTTGATGGACAGTTTCCAGTTCCCGGCGATGTTCGTGCAGGACGCGTACCGTAGGCTCATACACAACCTCCTTCCCGCCATCCAGGGTGCGCCAGATGATATCCACATCGCCTCCACCCGGTAGCACTGTGCCCATATCCAGGGCTTCATCAAATCCGCCGAGAGCGCTGATGGTTTCCCGGCGCACCGCCAGACTGCAGCCAACGCCGATAACCAGGGACCAGGCGATGAGGGGCGCTCTCAGGCCGTGCATTTGCATGTGCTGAATATCCCGGGGCATTCGGATACGGATGTCACCCCTGCCAAAGCCCCCTTGCGCCTCAAACAGTCGTTGCCCTTCGGTTTCCAAACAGAGAGGCTCTACCTTTCCCGTGCATATCGCGATTCTGGAGTCCTCTGCAAAAACTGCAGCGGTGGCGGCAACCCAATCGTGATCGGCTACGGCGTCGTCATCCATGTATGCCACGATTTCCTGCGTTGTTTCGCGCAGTGCGCGATTGCGGGCGAAGTTGAGTCCCGGGACAGATTCGTGCACGTAGCGCACCGACGGATAATGCTCTTGAATGAGTGTTCGGGTAGTGTCGTTTGCCGGCGCATTATCCACCACCAGAATCTCCGCCGGGCAAACTGCCTGTGCTTTCAGTGAGTCCAGCGCGCGGTGCAGAACATCGGTGCGGTTGTGAGTGCAGATGACAGCGCAGATTTCGACTGTCGGCTGAGGGCTTCTATTGTCGCGAGTATTCTCTCTTGTCATGGACCCTTTGTCATCCTTTCGGCTGTGGGCGCTGCACAAAGGAGCTATCGCCATCCTGGCGCAACCACTGAATCCCACCGATCATCATTGCTGTTGAATAGGCAAACCGTGACACGAGCACCAGGGGTAGCATGATCACCGGTTCATAGATCCCGGCTCTTATCCAGCAGGCAAGAATATAGGCGGTATGGACGAATGCCAATGGCAGACTCGCAACGATCAGCAGACGCGGATAACGGTACAACCAGGCAAACCGGGCAGAGCCGGTTTTGTGCTTACTTTCGATTGCAGAATACCCCCAACGGTAGTTTCTACTGAGTAGATTCCGTAAGCCGGGCCGATTGTAGTGGTACGCTACCGCTCTCGGTTCGAAATAGATGTGATGGCCCTTGGCGCGCAACTCCGCCTGCCAGGCTCTTTCCTCGCATGCGTAGAAGAAGGGGAGTTCCTCAAAACCCGAGGAGTCAAAAAAAACCTGGCGGCGAATACTCAGGTTCGGCGCCGGTTGATGCGGCACGTAACCCGCCGACCGTCGGGAATGCGCCAGGTACCAGCCACAGTAGTAGTCGCAGCGTGCTGTAGCTGGAAGTCCTGCAGGGAGGTCAAGTGATCCGCCGACAACTGTTTCACCCCTGGCATGAGCAGCGAGAATGGCTTGCAGCCAGCCCTTGCCAACAACACAATCGGCATCGAGAAAAATCAGCGGATCACCTCTGGCGGCGATGGCTCCACGATTACGCGCTGCGGCTGGGTTTCCCGCCGTCTCCGGCAAACCCGCTTCGATAACTAGTGCGCCTGCTGCACGCGCTACTGCCACAGTGTTATCCTTGGAACCGTCGTCTACCAGGATCACTTCTAGTTCACTGTTATCTGGAGTCTGTCGAAGGATCGCCTTAATGACGTTTGCGATGTTGGCTGCTTCGTTACGTGCGGGAATGATGACAGAAACACAGGGAAATCGTACTGTTGCGGTGTTTTCCATAACTACCTCCTGTTGCATTTCGCCTGCTCATAGAGACTGCTGACCTCACGGACGAAAGTTGGCCAGCTGAGCTTTTGCCGGGCAAAGCTAAGCGCGTTCTCGCTAATTTGTTGCGCCATGTTGGGATTCAAGTAAAGCTGGATGATTCCATCTGCTAGCGCGTCTGAATTATGTGCTACCAACAGTGCAGAATCGTCATTGAGCACGCTTCGGTGCGCCGGTGAATCTGTCGCCACGATGGGCTTTCCTGCTGCCATGTAGTCGAACACCTTGAGTGGCAGATTTCCCACGGGATCCCGGGGTGAGATCAACACGTTCGCGATACTTAGGAAATCTGGGATGGTTTCGCGTGATTGTCGGGCAACGATCCGCACCTCCTTGCGGGCGTCTTCATTAGTTGGCAGCCCCGGTGGGCTGGTGGTGTCCTCTGCACCGACAAAAACAAAAATCGCTTCCGGTATACTTTCAAGAACCCGGGGAATCGCTTCTGCAAGCATGACAACACCCTGATAAGTGGCAAAGTTGCCTGTATACAGAATGATGTGGGCGTCAGGGGGTATTTGCAACTCTTCACGAAGTTGCGCTGTTTGACTGGTAGACTCTCTTGCTTCAAGAGGGGGATAATGCCATTCGCGTACTCTGTCGCACTGCATGATATTGTGTACATAGTCCTTGAGGCCCGCGCTGCAAGCGATTATATCGGCGTTGCGAATCAAGAACCGCTCGAAGAACCGCAGTGCTCTTTGGATAAGTTCGGGGCGAAAGAACCAGTAGTCCTTTAGCTGTTCCGGCAGGCATGATTGCATGTCATACACCAAAGGAATGTTGTATAACTTTGCAGCCACCAACGCGGGAAATGCCGCTTCCTCTACTGCGTGTATACAAGTGTATTTTTTCAGTCGGAGACGAAGGATAATTGTTGGCAAGAGCAGGCAATCTAAAGCGAGCTTTTTCAGAGAAAAACCAATGGGTATGCACCGAAAGTGGAAAAACTTGCCAAAGCGGGTAATATGAAGGCCGGGAAGCTTAATGTCGCAGCCGACTGGAAAGGTTAACAGGTCAACCTCATGGCCACTTTCGGTAATGGCCTCAAGAACGCTCCGCAGTAGTATTGGCGTCCCTCGATTTTCAAAGAATGGCTGAGGCGCCACCATCAGAACCCGGATCCTTTCCCTTTCACTCGATTCCATAGTTTTTAGTCTATTCCAATCTATAAATGGCCCTGAAAACCAGAGGTAGAGGATTTCCCTGAAGAGGCAGCGATTCCCGCTATGTCCCACATCTCTCATCCGCACCTGAAAAATCACCACTAAATATCTTCGGCGCAACAAGTCTCCTCAAACAATATGTTCGCTAAAAAGACATCATGTAAAACGGCAATAACACTCTCTCAAGAACCAGGAAAAACTAGCGGGCACGAAATAATTATGAGGTATCCGGATGCAGTGATCTTGCCGTGTAGCCATGGATTATCGACAGAAATAGGTCTTCCCACTTTTCAATGTAAAACTCTAAGAATAAGCCTCTGATCTTCTCCCACAATGAGAGGCGTGAATGAAATCGCCGGCGTACGGCCTTAAACAGACTACAGCACGCCTCCTGAATCTGATCGATCAGAAACATCAGCATCATCAGGTTGGCAAATACACTGGCCAGATGTTTTTTGCCGTGCCCGTAGTTGTGTTCTAAGTGATACCCCAGGTTCTTGAGTGTGTTGAAGGTTTCATTTTCTACTTTCCATCGTGCACGTCCGGCTTTGGCGATTGAAATGACATTTTGCGCGGTCAACTCGATATCCGTGACCCAGGTGAAATTACGCACC
>JBDLIZ010000136.1:0-10655 GCA_039714615.1 Pseudomonadota bacterium
GATGACCACACTGGAAGGACTGAAGGAAATGCAGGACATATTTGTCCCGCTATTCAGGAATGCAGGTATTCGTGACGATCAGACCGTGATTGTTTACGAAGAAAGCCTCAATACCCGTTACGGCGGTTCATGTCGGGGATATTTTCAGCTTTCCCTGATGGGTCACCGGGATGTTGGCATAATCGGTGGCGGATTCGCCCAATGGAAACACGATGGCCTGCCGGTTACGACAGAAACGACCGCAACCACATCTTCGAATTTTGAGTCAAGCATTCAAAAAAACATGCTGGCGACGATGGACGAAGTGGTCGCCGCACTTGATAACCCCAGAGTGAAGTTGCTGGACAATCGCGATGAGGATGAATGGCTAGGTTATAGCTCTTCGCCTTACGGTGCTGATTTTGCACCTCGTAAAGGCCGTATCCCGGGTGCGTGCTGGGTGGAGTGGTATCGGTTTATGGATCCCAGTACGGAGATACAACACTTTAAATCTGCAGACGAAATCCGTGCGCTGTGTGCCCAGGTTGGCTTGTACCCTGAAGATGACATTATTATCTACTGCTTTAAAGGCGCCAGAGCTGCCAACACCTATATTGCTCTCAAACTTGCAGGATTCAAGAATATCCGCAACTACTATGGTTCCTGGAATGAGTGGTCAAGGCATCCAGAGCTGCCTATTCATGATGGAGTACTAGCTGCCTAAACCAGCCATAAAAATACAAATTTAACCCAGCTAATCCCGCCACCGTGCGGGGTTTTGTTTGTGAATAGAAGCTATAAACAGCCTTTTTTATGAAACGGCAAAGCACTGAAATTCCGTGTGGCTATCAATCATGAGGGCTATCGGCCTGAAATCGGATTTTTTCTTCCTAGAATCAGTCCGAACATTCGTTTGTGTTAGAATAGCGAAGCCCTCTGACACATTCGATGAGTTGAGTTTTGCTGATGCTCATGTTGACTTGCGGGGGCTCGACGATAAACGGCTCCGTGCTTGCAACCGGCAGAAGCTTGCCGACGATGAGGATGCCGACGTGGTCTCCGTGACCTCGGAAGCATGACACAGCTGTAGGCAGATAGCATCTATTTACAAGCCTACGTTTTCAACAAGGAGGACTTAGCATTATGAAACGACTATCAATAACAGCTCTCGCGGTTGCGGTGTCTTTGGCGTTGTGCGCATCAGCACAGGCGAAAAATTCGTTGCTTGTTCAGTTCTTTGGCCCCTCGGAACTCGTCAACGATGAGTTCCTCGATAAGTTAGAGGATATGGGCATCAACCCGACGTATTTCACCTGTTTCGAAACGACGATGGTTGACGCCAAAACGAAGTTGGAATTGGGTACAGGGGTTGATTGCCTCAAGGATGTAAGCACGTTGCCTGCTCCAACGGGAGTAGACGCTGTGTCCTTCTTTAACTTTCCAGGCGGAACGCTGGTGAGTCAAGGGAAAACGAGCATTGTCCCGTTCATCCCTGGGTATGGAAACGGTGGAACCCCTAAAAGAACGCACGTCACGGGTTCGATTCCCACCGGGGGGGATAGCATTATCAATGGCACGAAGGGGTTCAAAAATGCGACCGGGACTGTCCGTGTGTCAGGTGCCGTTGCGCTTGCCGATACCAAAAATGGATTGCCGTTCTTTGACTGTCTGTGGGAGATTAATCTCGACTAGTAGTCTTTCCCAATCCATAAATGAGTCTTAGTAGTTCCAAGTTGAGCAAAGGGGCGCCATAAATCTCTCGACAAGAGCGCACCGTCACTCCCTATAAGGCCTAATTACAGCAAAGCTGTAATTAGGCCTACACGTGAATGTCCGGTCCTGGCCGACTACGACTATGACGGTCAGGCGACTTGGATGGGTCTGTGACCGCTAGAGGCCCGCAGTCGACCCAACCCGGACGTTCAGTGGCAATTAGCTTGGAAGAGTCTACACTCTATACTATAACGGTAGTAGGTTCCATCGTTCACGGAGCGTTGAATATTCTATACCTTTCGAGGTATATTCTGAACACCTGACCCGTTCAAAAGCAAATCAAACTGGAGATCACCATGAAAAGCAGATTAATCAACTCATGTGTTTGTATTGGCCTGCTTGGAAGCAGCCTAGCGCTGGCGGGTGACAAGGAAGCGATGATTGCCAGCGCGGAAAGCGCAGGCCCTCTTGTCGTCACATCGAACGCTACCATCAAGGCACCTGATGGCACCGTCCTGCGAAAAGGCTCAAACAGCTACACTTGTTATCCTCAACAGGACATCATCGGCCCGATGTGCAACGAGCCAGTTTGGGATGCCCTCATCGGCGCGATGTTGAACAAGAAGAGCTTCAAGTCCAATACATTCAGCGTGTCCTACATGCTGGCTGGCGAAGGTAGTGCCCTCGGAGTAAGTAACAGCGATCCCTATGCCACCGAACCTGACAAAAGTGACGACTGGGTGAAGGAAGGGCCTCACCTGATGATCATTGTACCCGATCGTGCGATGCTCGAAGGATTGTCCACAGACCCGAATGATCCGGTGTACGTGATGTGGAAAGACACCCCTTATGCGCACATTATGGTTAAAATCGCTGCCGATAAGTAAGGCATCAGCTGTAGTAGTTCAGACTTGAACTGACACCTGACCGCTATTCCGCTGCGCTCCATAATGGTAGGTGAGTTTTGGCGTTCCTGAACGGCAGGTTCTGGCTGGAGTTTGCCCTTTGAACCGATTTTCATGCACCCGGTATGCGGAACGCGTTGACCCTTTCCGATCATTCAGTGCTTTCTAGAGCTAGGTTTGTAAATCCAGTAGGCTGTACATGTCATGACTTTATATTGTTGATTGTCATAGCAGCGGAAATGCATACATGGCTTAAAAGTCGTAAGATAAATTCAACTGTTAAGGTGCTCAATAGTCGTTGGACAACACCAGTCTGACTGTTAATCTATAAAGTCGCCTCCATTATGAGGAGAGCAAAAATGATCGTTACGAATAGCCAATCGGGGACGAATGTGCATGAAGTTTCCGATGGGATTTATCGCATCAATACACCGGTTGTGTTTGAAAATGGAAACAGCTTCTCGTTTAACCAGTACCTCATTACTGACGATGAACCATTGTTATTCCACACCGGACCCAGAAAGATGTTTCCTCTCGTACGTGAAGCGGTCGCGAGCGTACTGCCGGTCGAACGGCTTCATTACATTGGCTTTTCCCATGTGGAGGCAGACGAATGCGGCTCACTTAACGAATGGCTTGCTGTAGCCCCGCAATCCATGCCTCTCTGCGGTACGGTTGCGGCCATGGTATCAATTGAGGATCTTGCTGATCGGAGTCCCCGCGCCCTCGCAGATGGTGAGGTGATTTCTCTGGGCAGACACCGCGTGCGCTGGTTCGATGCCCCGCATATACCGCACGCATGGGACTGTGGTTTTCTGACAGAGGAACTAACCCAGACTTTTCTATGCGGCGATCTGTTTACACAGGGTGGGGCTAATCTTCCGCCCATCACAGAATCGGACATTCTCGGGCCCAGTGAAGCCTTCCGGCACAGAATGGATTATTTCTCATACACGAAAAACACTCGTGTAATGCTGGAGCGATTGGCCTCCACTGAACCAACAACACTTGCCTGTATGCACGGCAGCGCGTGGAGTGGGGATGGGGCGATACTGCTGAGAACTCTCGCCGATTCGCTGTCTTCCTAAGGAATGCTACCGAAATAACTTCCCTATCTGACTTGCCTTATCGCTCGTATTCGGCGTCGTGACAACAGTGACATAGCTGGGGCTATGCGCCTGTTGTCACGCCTTGAATACAAACGATCATGCGGCGCCAGTTAGGGAAGTGTGTCGTTCGCATTCCTTACACCTGATGAAAGGGCTTGAGATTGTCGATGCCTGCTGGGACTCTGAACCGGAGGTCAATTTTTTTGATCCCCATTTGGATCTCTGAGAACAGGAGACAGTGTTGGTCCTGGATTTGGCCACACCGCCGTCCTGGTTGCAGCTATGAAACCGGCATAAAGGCGTAGATCGGACTCATGTCCAACATCGCTTGTTCAGGTTCCTGCGTCTAAGCTGCGCCGCTTAAAGCCCGTCCAGTTGAGCGTGCCGGTCACCACAATGCCGACCAGCACCGTACCCAACCACAACCGCTGGCGGATTGAGAGCGCTGCCGAGGCTTTGCAGGATTTCAGCGAATCATTGAGACCATCAACAAATTGCGTGATGCAGGGCAGCGAGTGAATCAGCACGAAAGAGGCTTGCATTTGACCGGAATAGGCGCCAATCTTAACACGCTGGTCTGCCATTTCCATGTCGAGAGAACCTTGCAGGGCGAGGTTATGGAGTGGTGATGGTAGTCCAGCCCTTTGATGCTCCTGTCAAGGCCCAAAAACTGCGGAATCGAGTATCAGAGTTCAGAGTCGACTTAAAACTGTGTATTCTTCGCGAACCTTTTCTTGGTCCTTGAATATCTGGAACCAATTCTGAGTGGTCGATTGCGGAATGCCTAATATTGCGACCGGTCATCGAATGATGAGCCTATGACAGGTCATAGTAAACGCCATACGCTGGAGTGGTAGACATGAATGACATAACCATTGTCCGTGCACTGCACATACTCGGCGTAGTTCTCTGGATTTACGATTGGAAATCGAGATTGTTGAAAAGGACGGTAATTGCAAACGGGGTATCATCGGTCAACTCTGAAACAACCGAATTGATGCCTCCTCATCAGCATATCAATCTCCAGCGTTTGCGACTGTATGGCAAAATACTCCTGCCGGTGGTGTTGCTGCTCTGGCTGACAGATGCCGGCGCACAGTCAGTTGCACGCATCCAACCACCTGTATTGCCGGCTTCAATCATTGATATTCCCGTGCGACTGCCTCTTGAGCCCCTGGTTGATGCGGCTGAAAGGGCTCTCCCGTACCAGGCAGGCAACTGGCGCACCTGGAAGGATTGGCACGGTGTAAAGTCTCAATACCGTGCTTGGCGTGGGCCACTCAAACTTACTGTCTATGGTGATGTGCTAACGGGTCAGGCGCATATCCGCTACTGGATCAGGGCACACAAAAAATTGCTTGGCGCGATCAACTTGAGAGGCAGCTGCGGCATCGATGAACCACCCCGACAGGCCTTGATTGGTATACAGATCCGCCTGGGATGGGGACCGGACTGGACCTTGAGACCGATTTTTCACATCCTGCCGACGCGGTTTCTCGACCGCTGTGAAATGACCATCGCGAATATCGATGTCACGCCCGTCATTGAGAAGGAATTTCGCAAACAAATGCAAAACAGCCTGCGTGCGGCACTCCGGAAGCTGGCTCCCGGCGTGAGTGCGATCCAGCGCCAGGCACAGCGAACCTGGTTATTATTGCAGGAACCGTTACAACTCGGGCAGGGTAACTGGTTAATGCTCAAGCCGACGGGTGTTGCACTGTCTCGCCTAGCCGGTCGGGGAAAACACATTGACGCGCGACTTGCCATGATTTTTCAGCCGGTGCTTGTGACCGGCTCCCCACCCACCGACCCACCGGCGCCGCTGCCGCCACTGGGACACTATTATCCTCACTCCTCCGGGCTGAGTCTGCACGTGGGTTTGACCCTGGATTTCGCAAGACTCAGCCAGCAGCTTCACGACACTCTGGCCGGCAAAAAACTTGTGATCATGGACCGGAAGGCTGGCATCAAAAATTTCGACCTGGGGGGCAGCGGACAGGAAATCAGGGTTCGAATGGAGTTGACCGGCGAGGTGGCCGGTACGGTGGATCTGCGGGCACGGGTGACCTATGATGCGCAAGACAGGAAGCTGGAGCTGCAGGATCTGATGTTTGACTTTGATGCTGAAGATTTCGCCACGGAACTGTTAGCGGAAGCGATTCATGAACCCATCCGTCAGGCACTGGAAAGCGCGGCCAACCAGGCCTTAGCAGAGTACCTAGATCTGCTAAGCAAGCGCCTCGGGACAGTACTGAAGAAAATCACGCCGGCGGGTGTGGCGCTTGACATGTCCGCCTTGCAGTTACGTACCGCGCGAATGCATATCGTACAACAGGGTATCAGGCTAGATGGAGCAGCCACCGGGAGCGTCCGGCTCGTGTTACGCTGACAGCTGCGGGATATATTCCTGCCGCGGATTGCCCTGCACGCAGCGGCCGGATTCCTTCCATCGTGTTATTCATCCGAGTTGTTGCAAATTAAGAAGCTGTAATTGAATGACCGCTTACCGTATTTATCTGCAGTTCTTAGTCGGTAGTTGAACGATCACTGTTGGCCGGATGCTGCCGATCACTTAGGTCTCTGACGGACCGCTCTCGACCCCAAGGAATGCTACCGAAATAACTTCCCTATCTGACTTGCCTTATCGCTCGTATTCGGCGTTGTGACAACAGTGACATAGCTGGGGCTATGCGCCTGTTGTCACGCCTTGAATACAAACGATCATGCGGCGCCAGTTAGGGAAGTGTGTCGTTCGCATTCCTAAGCCGCCATTTCAGCAATTTGATCAATCAATTCGCTCATACCCAAAAAATTCCACGCCTTTCCATATTAGTATTTTAGTTATTAACCATATTCATAAATATTGAACTATAATTACTATATGAGAGAGGAGCAGATCTCCTCGATCAAAGCGTTTTTGATACTCCGTGGAATAATGGAGGTGAAATATGAAACGAGTATACACATTGCTTGTAAGCGTCCTTGCAGTTCTCCTGGTGGTACCGACAGCTTGGTCATATGACATTGAAGCAGCTAAGAGCTATGCCAAAATGTTTGAACCGGTGCAAGGCGTGAAGGCCGGTAAAGCACTGCATTTGATCAAGCCCGACGGGCTCGTGAAGCGGGTGAAGAAAGGCGAAGCCATTGTGGCCATTGATGTGCGGACTCCAGCTGAGTTCGGTTTTTATGGCATGGCAATGACGGATACCATGGCTATCCCGATCAACGAATTGTTCAAGCCGGAAAATCTTGAACGTATTCCCAGCGATAAGCTTGTACTCATCGTATGCAAAGCTGGTACACGCGCTACGGCTGCTGCTACCGCGTTGCGACACATCGGTTTTGATAACGTGTACGTGCTCAAGGGTGGGCTCGGGGCTATGGCCAGCTATCTAAACCCCAAAACTGCCAACATGCCGCTGTCAAAAACTAAGTAGCGGACCGACTAACACAATCAATACTTAATCTGGCCCCCATCTCGGATGGGGGCTTATTAGTTATCGCATATGTCCGTGATGCGGGGGGGGGATTAGAGATTAGAGAACTGCGACCGCCAGGGTTCAATATTCAGGTCCGTAGGTTAGTGCGTGGGCATCGCGCGCGGGTCCGGGCCCGGCGTTCGTCGCCGAAGGGATCCGGTAGGGTTGGCGTGCGCCTTAGTGGTATAAGGGGGACCAGTAGGGAGTTTTGGGATGATGACAAAGGTTGGAATACGGATTGGGATAACGACTGGAATTAGTGTAGAGGATGGGGGACTGACCGCAGGGGATGATGGATCGTCGGGCGGTGTACGGCGACCGTGTCGGGGATCGTCACCTGCCTCTCTTGTGGTTAAGTCTAGGCCTAGCCGGTCGGGGCTTCGCAAGCCGAAGAAAGAAGCCATCGCCCATCTCCTTCGTCCAACCACGCCGTCCACCCGGGCGGGGTGGCATTGGCCAGCCCTAGCCTAATCCCACCCTAATCCCACTCAGTCCAGACCTTACCCACCGCCACCAGCGCCGCACATAGTCACCCAGAATGACCGCGCCCGCGGGTGCGGTTTTCTGTTGCTCATAAAGCCGGTGCAGATACTGCCACAGCAGATTGAGGGTGAATTTATCCTTCATATGTTCGGCGGGTTGCGCCATCAATAGCAAGTGATCGATGGATTCGTAATAACCTTTGACATCCGTGCGCAAAACGAAACGATAGCCCGGGAGCTGGTCATAAACCCTCCGTACCGTGGATTTGAGCCCGCCATGCCCCTTGACGTGGGTTTGCAGGCCGGTGACACCGGCAAAACCCCGGCAAGCTCCATAGGGAGCATCTTGAGCACCAGCGCATCCCGTGCCGACCACAGGTGCATGACCTCGCCATCGGCCTTTTGCACTTTCTGTAAGGGTGAAAACTGATAACGCCTGTTGTGTAGCAGCTCCAACAGATGAATCTTCTTCTGCGCCCAGTGAAATCGCAGATGCCACACATCGGCGTGGTCGGGATAGTTCCGACGCCGGTGGCACAGCCAAGCAAAGGTGGCATCCCGTTGAGTTTCGGTGAACTGCATAGAGGGATTGTAGTCGGCTACGGTAGGTGCCGCGACAGGATATGGATTTTGAAGAAGGCTGAGCTTCCGCTCATGGCCGACTGCCGCCCATTACGGTGCAATATAATTGGGGGCGCGTAAAGATATCTTCTTCGGGCGGGTGAATGACAGGACTCGATCCCATAAAAGACATTCAGTAATCCCTAAAGAATCCTGAATCCTGAATCCTGAATCCTGAATCCTGAACAGGGTAGCTTTATCTTGTTGATCTCGATTTTAATATAGTGTTCATTGGTTGCACTGGGTTGGCAAACAGTGCGCTCCGTCGCTGCCATGGGCAAGGGCATCGATCTCTTTCAGTGTATCGAGGTAGTTCGACTCAGTTGGGGCGAGGCGGAGCGCACAGGATGCCGCGTGTCGTGCCTGACACGGACAGAAATTTCGTATAAGCGCGTAAGCCAGATTGTTCCAACCTTTCGGGTCCTCAGCTGCCAGGCGGGTCACTTTCCTGAATGCGGCTTCGGCCTGTGCGTAATCTGCGAAGGTATAAAGACTGTTACCTAATGCCATCCAGGTGTTTACATCGTCCGGCCAACGGTTGTTTGCTACCCGATAGGCCAACAACGCAGCGTCGGATCGACCTGATGCCTCCAGGTCATATGCCGCCTGTAGATAGCGTTTTGGCTGGGCACTGGCCGGCATACTGCCTGCGGGCAGAATGACTAGTGCCCAGTAACCCGTTCTGGACCAGGTTCTCTCAAATGTGGCGAGAGTAGTAAGCCATCGTTTGGTCGTGCCGGAACGCAGTATGACTTCGTGACTTGTCAGATCGTAGCCGATCACTACAGCAAAGTGCCATTTGGGAAACCAGCGAGTACCGAGGTTCTGAAAAACGAGCACCGGATTACCTTGTGAGACTTCTCTTATCAGGTCGGTGAGCGAGGGCTGCAGTGGATAGGCGAGCATTCCATATCGGCGCGCTGTCGCCGTGATCTCCTCAGGCAGACTGCCTTTGAGTGAAGGTACAAAGACAGCATCGACCAGTTCACCCGGTGTCACATCGACCGAGTGTATACCCAAGACAGTTGCCAAGGCAGCCGGTCCGCACTGGTAACGTTTCTGGGGATAGAAGGGAGTCTCTTTGAGTTCGACGTTAACGGGCAGGTCAGCAGAAGATTTTGCGAGCAACATCTTTGTTTGTGGCGGTGTCGTACAGGCAAAAAGAAAACCAGTAAAAAGCAAAACACCCGCCAGGAGACGGGTGTTCGATACACGGTTCATACCTTTGTCACCTGACCGGGTGAATAAACGGAAAGATATCGGTTGCACCAATGATGTCAGTAATGACAAACACAATAAAAATAACCAGCAGTATGCCAAGGATGCTGTTTCCGCCAGCATTCAGCTTATCGATCTGCTGATTGATACGGGCCAGTTCAACATTGGTGAGACTGCCAACGCGTTCCTTGACCCAATCAGGGCTGACGCCCCAAGCCAGAAGTTGCTGCTTTGTGGCCTCCTGATTCAGAAATTGTTGAAGCTTCTCCCGAGTTGGAGCAGTCTGCGCTGAATTGACAATCTGATCGGTACCCAGCATCGCCGCCTGTGCGGGCACCATAGGTATCATTGCCAGCACGGCAGACAGGAACCACGCCACTGGACCTTGCAAGAATCGCATCGTAGGATCTCCTTGTAGTAATGTATGATCAATAAATTCAAGTTGTTACTGGATACCCCCTGAGTCTAAACACATACCGTTTAAACTCAGCAGAAAAGACATCAAAAACGATACCCGTTTAGGGCAGGGAAGACCACTATTGGTAGCAAGGTGTCCTAACGAACAGCCGAATTTCCGAGACAGGATCACTAACACGGGATCAGCAACACAAAAAACAAAGATCGGCGTATATACCACCTCCGTAGGCATGCCGGTATTCCATCCTCTACCTGCCCCCGCCGCGCAACTGCAAACCCTACGTAGCCGGAGCATAAAGCGAATCACGTGGTTGTTGACACGCCAAGGCTACTTTATTAAGAGTTGAATATGACTTACCTGGCTGCAATCAATTCGGATAGCACTCTGACACCCCTGCAATCGGCGGTTTGCGCCTATTGCATTGCACTCGGACCACGTGCGGGCCAAAATGTATTGACTTTGCGATCCGTCCCCCGCTTTGATGTACAGCACACGCAACAACGCTGTGTCAGCGAACAGGGCTTCAGCCTTCATGCTGAGGTGCGCTGCGCCATGAATCAGCGGCACAAACTCAAGAAACTGTGCCGCGATATCACCCGCCCCGCCATCGCCAACAAACGGCTCAAACTCAATAGCGCCGGGTGAGCTGATACCGAAGATCCAGTGAATCTTCGCAGTTCAGCAAACGCCACGCCAGGGAGGGCTTTCGTAAACGAGTATTCGATATCGAC
>JBDLIZ010000137.1:0-10639 GCA_039714615.1 Pseudomonadota bacterium
GAAGGCCATTCCCTGATCGTGATCGAACACAACCTGGATGTCATTCGCTCCGCGGACTGGATCATCGACCTAGGCCCGGAAGGTGGCGAGGCCGGTGGTGAAGTCATTTGCGCGGGCCCACTTCAGGAACTCATGCAGTGCCAAAACAGCCATATCGCCGCGGCGCTCAGAGACTATGTGGAAACATTGAATACCGTCGGCGTAAAAACCCTCCTTAACTCTTACGATACGCTGGCGGAACGGTCCGGTAAAATAACCACACGCAACAACAACATTCGCATCCACAACGCCCGCGAACACAATCTCAAGAGGATAGACATCCGCATCCCCCGCGACCGCTTCACGGTCATAACCGGGGTCAGTGGCAGCGGTAAGAGTACCGTGGCCTTCGACATCCTGTTTGCCGAGGGGCAGCGCCGTTATCTGGAATCGCTTAACGCCTATGCGCGCCAACTGGTGCAGCCCGCCACCCGTCCCGATGTCGATGCCATCTATGGCATCCCCCCAACGGTGGCCATCGAGCAACGCACCAGCCGCGGTGGACGCAAGAGTACGGTGGCCACGATGACGGAGATCTATCCCTTTCTGCGGCTGCTGTTCGTCAAACTGGGTATTCAACACTGCCCGGACTGTAACATCCCCATCCAACCGCAAACGCTGGAGGCGATCCTGGCAAGGCTACTAACGGATTTTCGCAACCGCGATATCGGCCTGTACGCCCCGCTGGTGGTGGCGAGAAAAGGCTATTACACCGACCTGGCTAAATGGGCCGCAAAAAAGGGCTTTTCTCAGCTGCGGGTCGATGGTGTATTGGTCCCCACCCAACCCTGGCTACGGCTGGACCGGTTCAAAGAACACGATATCGAATTGCCCATCGGCGAGTTGCGGGTCAGTCCCAAGGCCGAAATCGAATTGCGCCGGTTTATTGAACGCGCCCTGGATCTCGGCAAGGGGGTGGTCAAGCTATTGATGATGAGCCGGGGAAAACATCCCCGGACTCAGGAGATCATTTTTTCTACCCGCAGGGCCTGTCCGGGTTGCGGAAGCGGTTTCGGGGAACTCGATCCACGGCTGTTTTCGTTCAATTCGAGACAAGGCTGGTGCGAACACTGTTATGGTACGGGGCTGAAGATCCCGGGCTTCGATGAGCAGCAAAGTGGCGAAGAACGCCAGTGGACAAAAACCTCAGCAGCAAGCGATAAGCCCTGCCCGGTCTGCGAGGGACAGCGACTGCGTCCCGAGGCCCTGGCGGTAAGGTTTCGGGGCAAATCGATAGCCGAATACACCCAATCCTCCGTAGAGGCCGCCATGGAATTCTTCCACGGATTGGAATTGCGAGGCCGCGAGGCCGAGATCGCCCGCGATATTCGGCAGGAGATTTGTTCGCGTCTGAGTTTTCTCAAGGAGGTCGGCCTATCCTATCTGACCCTGGACCGCAACGCTCCGACCCTGAGCGGAGGCGAAGCCCAGCGCATCCGGCTGGCGGCCCAGCTCGGCTCCAACCTGCGTGGGGTGTGCTACATCCTGGATGAACCCACCATCGGACTGCACCCCAGGGACAACCGGATGCTGCTCAACACACTGAAGGGCCTCGAACGCAAAGGCAACACCGTAGTCGTGGTCGAACACGATGAAGAGACCATCCGTCAGGCCGAGTATGTGGTGGATCTAGGGCCCGGAGCGGGAACCAATGGCGGGAGGGTCGTCGCCCAAGGTTCGTTGAAGGCATTGATACGCAACCAAAACTCCACAACCGGCCACTATCTAGCGCAGCCCTTACGCCATCCTTTGGTAGAAAATAACCATAGGCCATTCGGCACCGGGACCGAAACCCCGCCACTGGAGATTGTGGCGGCTGACCTTCATAACCTGAAGTCACTCAGCCTCACCCTCCCCCTGGGAAAACTCGTTTGCGTAACCGGTGTGAGCGGCAGCGGCAAAAGCACCCTGGTCCGAGAGGTGATACATGAAAATCTGAAACGGCTGCTAACAAAAAAACGTGGGCGAGACAAACGACTCACCGCTGCCTCGCTGCGTGGCTGCCGAGAGATCAATGGCTGGAAGGCCATACACCGTGTACTGGAGGTGGACCAAACCCCCATCGGCAAGACACCCCGCTCCTGCCCGGCGACCTATGTCGGTCTTTGGGACAATATTCGTCGCCTGTTCGCGCAAACCCCCGAGGCCCATATCCGAGGCTTCGGACCTAGCCGGTTCTCCTTCAACATCGCCGGCGGACGCTGCGAGACCTGCAAAGGGCAGGGACTCAAGCGAATCGAGATGAGTTTTCTGCCCGATGTCCAAGTGGCCTGCGAGGCCTGTGATGGTTCAAGATTTAACGAAGAGACGCTTTGCGTGCGCTTCAAGGACAAGCATATCGCCGAAGTACTGGCAATGAGCGTGGATGAGGCCGTAAGTTTTTTTGCTGCTCAACCCAAGATTCATCACCCCCTGCGACTGTTACAAGACGTTGGGTTGGGTTATCTAAGCCTTGGCCAGCAGAGCCCGACCTTGAGTGGGGGAGAAGCGCAGCGTATCAAGTTGGTCACGGAGCTGGTGAAGACCAAACCCCAGAATAGTCCCATGGCGCAGGCATTAAGAAAAGGGCTCGCCTGGAAAAATACTGCAATGACCCTTTACGTCCTGGACGAACCCACCATCGGCCTACATATGGCTGATGTCGAAAAACTGATTCGAGTCCTGCACCGATTGGTGTCCGCGGGTAACACGGTAATCATTATTGAACATAATCTAGATATTATCGCCGAGGCCGACTGGATCATCGACCTGGGTCCCGAAGGCGGCGAGTCCGGGGGGCATATTGTTGATCAGGGCACAACGCAGGATCTCATCCGTAGCAAGAAGGGGTCTCATACGGCCAGATTCCTGTTCGAATTTCTTAGCGAGCGCGGGTCAGAGATTGATCCCTGATCTGGTTTGCAATAAACGAAACAATTACTTCTTCTTCTGGCGAGGCGCCCACATTGAACGTCCCGGGATACGGGGGCGAGTATTGAGACCCTCCACAAAGTCGTCGGCATGACTGGTCACTTGCTGCAAGGTGCCACGTCTATTCCCCACGATGGTAGAGTTGCCACATTCGATGACATAGCGATACCAGGTGCCGTTTTCGACCCCCTCGGGTGGATTCGTTTTTTCCACACACACCACTTTGTACTCTTTTACCAGCGATGGATGATCATTTATTGATGACATATTAGGCTGAACCCTTAACAAGGATCCTGTAGGCGTAGACGAAAAACCCCGCCTGAGTGTGCGGGGTCCCTCGTTCAATCTTTGGGAATGTAGAGACTATCCAGCAGGTCTAACTTGATCAGCCTGAAGCCCCTTGGGACCTGATTTCACCTCGAAATTAACGGTTTGACCTTCGGTCAAAGTGCGAAATCCATCGCTGACAATTGCAGAAAAATGCACAAATACATCCTCACCACCATCGGAGGGAGAGATAAAACCAAAACCCTTGGATTCGTTAAACCACTTAACAGTTCCTGACGCCATCTAAATCACCTTCATAAAATATTAAGAATAAGAAGTAATCTGGTCAATATATGACCGATTGCAAAGACCTTGAAATTGGCCCATATTTCTGATGCTTCTCGTTAAATAGCTAAAGCTATTCGCTTCACAAATCCGCCGGGAGCGGATTTACTCACCCCTTCCCTGGGGCTCGCCCTAAAGGGCCAGCCGAGCTGTTCAAAATCGTTCCTGACGATTTTTTTGTGGACAGCCTCTGGCTACTCAACGAGGGCCAACCAGGGATGGTTGGCATCAAACCATCGAAAAACTGTTCTCAGTTCAAGCTCTTTTCGCTTCGACCACTTTTCAAACAGAAAACTTCTATATGTTGATACACATCATGCAAGGCAATTTACAGCAGAAAACCGCAAGGATGCTTCTGAGAAGACCAAGATGAGATGCAATCGTCTCGTAGTATACCCAGATATTAGCCTGAAATACTAGAGATTCACTTAGTATGTGGGCTAAAAACAGGGATTCAAGCCCCAGCGGTTAAAAACTCAATCAATAACCCATAAATTATACGCATTCGTCACGAGTATATATGTTCACATATATTAACTAATAGCAAATGACCGCTGTCTCTTTGCGGCCTTACGTCTCATTCTCGATAGCCCTCAATCAAGCCATTGAGTTGATTAACAATGCTTGGAGCATCCCAGTGAATCGCGCCATTGACGCCATATATGATCCTGCCATCCAGACCGATAACAAAGGTGGAAGGAAACACCAGTGCATTCCATTGGGCGGCAGCCCGACCGTCGCCATCCAGTAACACCGGAAAATCGACTTCGACCCTATTCATAAATTCATCAATACGCTGTTTGTCCTCGGCATAGTTCACTGAGATAAGCTCAAATGGTTTGTCTTTCATTAACTCCCGTAAATGGTTCAGCGCGGGAATTTCTTCAACACAGGGTTTACACCAGCTGGCCCAGAAATTCATCACCGTCACCCTGCCCCGATAATCACTACGCTGGAAACGCTGACCCCGCACGCCGTAAAGATCCATCGGTAACGGCACGGGATTGCCCTTGAAGGGCTTTAATTCTATATCAAGCCCTCGACCGACAGGCACCTCAGGCTCTGGTAATTCGGGCGTCTTCAAAGAAGTCGGGATTTTCGCCAGCAGACCTGTAATTTTGACGAGTTCATTCGGTAACTGCTGTTGGATCTCGGCTGTTGCTGCTGCGCTATCTCCTTCATAAAATACGCCGGTAACCCCCGCCAGCACCTTTACGCTCACCCATGATCCACCCTTTTTTAATCGGTCCACCACTTCGTGCAGTTGCCAGCGATTACCCCGATTGCCGGCCTGATACAACATGATGGGTAGATTCGTCGCGGATACGATAGGCACATAGACGGGATCGAGTCCCAGTGACGGGATACCGTGATACAGCTCCGGAGAGAATAGAATCGCACCGGAAAGATAATTTTCGACCCTGGCGGGTTTGGCGGTTTTTATTTTCTGCGCCTGCCTCACCTGCCAGCGCCGGGCACCACGCAGAACCGGGATGGCCCCATAAGAACGCGATAACAGGCTAATCTGCTTACCGGTAGCCCGGTGTGCCTGTTCAATCAGACCGGCGACGTATGTACCATCCAATTCGCGCATCGTGGCGCTGCTCTTGGGCAAAAATAGGCTCTCTGATAAATCCACATACCACACCTCAAGCCCGCGCCTGGCCAGTTCACGAGACATGTTTGCCGCCCGCCCATGACCTCCTAATCCCGGCGCCACCCAGACAATCAGATGCCCGCCTTGAGCCGGATAACGCACGACAGACAACGTCTGATCAAGCACATCAACATCGAGCGACTCACTACCATGGGCAAAGGCATGAATAAAGGCGATACCAAGCAGCAAGATGAGATATCGCAGTGGGTGTTTGCTCATAGGGTCGTCGTAAAAGCGCCTATTGCCTAGATCCCGCAAGTGATCTAGGTTTAGAGTCAGTCACTCAGCCCACAATACAGCAAGAGAGAATTCGATAGCATCGAACGGTGGAATAGAAACCAACTTATTGTTGTCGAGGGTTTTGAGCAGAACCCACTGTCCCTCTTTCAAGGCATAGGCCTCCAATGTGCGTAGATCCGGATCAATAAACCACAAATGCATAACGCCGAATTCTGCATAGAGTGGTAGCTTTTCTACCCGGTCCAGACGTGCGGTAGAGGGCGATAGAACCTCGCAAACCCAGTCAGGTTCCAGCTCGAACCAGGCCGTTTTCGGTAGGGAAGGCATCCTTTGGCGACGCCATCCCGCCAAATCGGGTACTAATACATGCGTTCCAAGGTGCAACTCCGGTTCGTCCAAAATCCACCAGCCGCCTGGTCCGCCGCTACCTTGCTGAAATGGTGAACCCAACTCCATACCAAGAGATGATGCCGCGAGCGAATGTCTGGGTGCGGGTCGAGGATGGACTTCCAGGCGCCCATTAACAATCTCCGCCACCCTGTTTTCCGGAACTTGCAACAAGTCTTCATAAGTCGCCGGTTTGACCAACATTTCACCCATGCTTGACTCCTGTTACCTGTGCCACTTTCTCACGGCACTCGAATAAATGAGTTGAAAGAACACCTAGGGCCGGCTATGCAACTGCTTGAATCGGCGCGTGCTCAGGGCAAGCGTCCGGCGTGTGCTGCACACCTTCAGACCTCCTGATCCCACACTCAATAATCAATTAGGTTATAAAACGCTACAGGAATTTAACTTGAGACCAATTATATGTAGGTTGGCATCAAGGTATAATCCGCGAGTTCAGGGTATCTGACCTTCTTTGTCTGGATTATAGACCCATCACGGTTCTGATTTAAGCGCAATACCGTTCTCGATCAGCACCCTTCGCAAGCCCTGGATAACAGGAAAGATCTCCTGGTTCCAATCAGCCCCTTGATCATCGAAGGCCTGTTGCTCCAATTCGACGATCCAGCGATCCTCAGCAAAGATGCTCTCGGTAAACCAAATGATCACCGGCCAGAGCAGATTCATCAATCCGGGTATGGGAGGTTTGCGAAACATCATCAGACCAAAGGTGTGATTGATACGCTGCTGCCGATCCACCGACACATAGACATTCCACAGATCCAATGCCGGCTCCTCACTGCCCGCGGTCCAGAATTTTAGTGTCTGATAGGGATAGCCCGTGCGAATGGTCATCAGGTCGCGGCCCTTATCTGCACCGGGTTGCTTGCGCCGGCGCAGGATGAATTTTTCGCCTAGATGTTGCTTCCCCGCTACTCGTGCAAAGGTGTAATCACTTTCAATCCAGTGACTGCCTTCACGCATTTCAAGAAACACGGTTCGGATGCTGCCCATCAGACGACGGTGCAGAAACTGATGGTTCATGTCCATGAGGTTTTCATGCATGAACGAATAATGGCATGCCACCTGCCGATCGAGATAGCGGATCTTGTAATGGGGATCGGCGTAGGTGGGAATATCGGGAAATTCAGCGGTACCTAACTTGGCGGGATCCCCGGGGTAGACGAAGATCAGTCCATAGGCCTCGCGACATGGGTAGGCCTGCACCCCGTTGGGCAGGCGCTTGCCTTTGTCAAGATAGGGTACGTTGACACAACTTCCGGTCTTGTCATAGGTCCAGCGGTGATAACCGCATTGAATCCGCTCGCCTTTTATTGCTCCCAGATGCAAAGGGACCTGCCGGTGGGCACAGCGGTCTTCCAGTGCAAACACCTCACCGCTTTCGGTGCGCACCAAGGCAATAGGCTCACCCGCGAAGGTTACACCGAGCGCCTTGTTTTTTTTCAAATCCCGTGATTGCGCCAGCGGATACCAAAAGTCCGGGTGGATCCCGGTCTTTCTGATGTCGTGCGATTCGGCCTTACGAGTGGCATGGTGCACTTCAGCGATAGTACCGTTGCTCATGGTCTGCCCTCCTCATCAGCAGATATTTTCTTTATCTTAAATAGATGAGATCGATCCGTAGCTGATCCGGAACCCCCTGATCCATCCTTTGCATCCCTCTGCGGGGCCTGCTCATCATCCATCAGAATACGATGTGCAGGCCCTTCCATGTCATCGAATTGGCCGGAACGGATGGCCCACCAGAAGGCCCAGACGACGAAGGCCACCAGGGCCAGGGCGAGGGGAATCAGGAGGAATATGACTTCCATTAATGAGTCTCTGGTAATTATTTGGCACGGGTTAGACGCAGGGCATTGGCCACCACCAGCAGCGAGCTGGCGGACATGCCAATGGCGGCCAGCCATGGAGCCACCAGCCCCATGGCGGCGGCCGGCAGGACCAACAGATTGTAGCCGACAGCCCAGGCGATGTTTTGGCGAATAATACGCCGAGTCTTGCGCCCAAGTGTAAATGCCGCGGTGAGCGTGGAAAGTTGCTTGGACAGCATGATCATATCGGCACTGACCAGGGCCACCTGGGCGCCGCTACCCATGGCGATGGAAACTTGGGCACCAGCCAGCACGGGGGCATCATTGACCCCATCACCGACCATGGCGACCACCGCGCCTTGCGCCTGCAGGGCTTGGACGTGGTTAAGCTTTTGATTTGGACTCAGTCCCCCAATGGCTTGTTTTTGATCGATACCCACGGAGTGCGCAACCCGATGGGTCACTGGTGATTGATCCCCGCTGAGCAACCACAGCTTCAGACCATCGGCGCGCAACCCTTGAACCAGGGCGCGGGCATCGCTGCGAATCCTGTCTCCAAGCTCGAAAGCGGCATGCAGGCCCTCATGCCCGGCGAGAAACACCACCGTATTGCCCGAGGAAAGCAGGGCTGCTAACCGATTCTCATCGATGACCAAGCCAAATGTCACACTCATGAACTGGGCACTGCCCAGTGCATACTGCTGGCCTTTGACCCTACCCTTGATACCCCCACCAGGCGTATTTTCCACCCTGTCGGCCGCTAGGGGTGAATGTTCGCTGACCCCGATAAGCGCCGTGGCGATGGGGTGCTCGGAATGGCGCTCCAGGGCAGCGGCAATCTGTAAAGACTGGCCGCGGGTGAACTCTGAAAACGTATGCACATCGAGCAAGCGAATTTTTCCTTCGGTAAGCGTCCCGGTCTTGTCGAAGACCACATGCGTAGTGCGGGCCAGGGTCTCCAGGGTATGCCCATGGGTGGCCAGCAAACCGTTGCGGGTCAGCGCCCCGGTCCCGGCGGTGATCGCCGTGGGGGTGGCCAGTGACAGTGCACAAGGGCAGGTGACGACCAGCACCGCTATGGTGATTTCCAGCCAGTGCTGCGGATCGGCCTGCCACCAATAGAGGGCCACCCCGACGGCCAGCGCCAGCACCACCAAGATGAACCATGACGCCGCCCTATCCGCCAGCTGGGTGATGGCCGGCTTTTCTGTCTGGGCCCGATCCAGCAACCGGTGGATATGGGACAATGCCGTGTCCCGGCCGACCTTTTCCACCCGCAGCTCTAGAGGACTTTCCACATTGATGCTGCCACCGACCAGGGCATCTCCAGGCACTCTTGGCACGGGCAGACTCTCCCCCGTGAGCAATGACTCGTCGATACTCGAACGCCCCTGCAGAATCACACCATCGGCCGGCACCACCTCACCCGCACGGATACGCACCCGATCGCCGGCTTGCAGCTCGATCACAGCAACCGCTTCTTCCATTACCCCACCCGGTTGTTCCACCAGGCGGCTAGCTACCGTGGGTGTCATCCGCACCAGCCGCTCGGTGGCCTCGGAAGAGCGCCTGCGTCCCGCCAGCTCGAAGAACCTGGCAGTCAACAGAAAAAACACAAACATGACCACCGAGTCGTAATACACATGACCTTCACCCGAGAGGGTATTCCAGACACTGGCCCCAAAGGCCCCCAGGATGCCCAGCGAGACAGGCACATCCATACCGGCACGCCACTGACGCAGGTCCCGCCAGGCCGAGGTAAAAAAGGTTTGCGCAGAATACAGCACCACCGGGGTGGTCAACAACAGGCTGATCCAGTGGAAAAAGCCGCGATACTTTGACTCCATCCCTGTCCAGTCACCGAAATACAGGGCCACGGCGATCATCATTATCTGCATCCCCAGGGCCCCGGCCAGGCCCAGTCGCTTGAGCTGTAATCGGCGTTCGCGTTCGAGCAGTTTCTGTTGTTTGTCGGGGTCGTAGGGGTGGGCCTGATAACCGATCTGGGCGATGGCCGCCAGGATATCACTGAGATGGATCTTGCTGTCGTCCCAGCTGATCTGGGCCCGATGAGTAGCATAATTGATCTGTACCTTGGCGATGCCCGGCAGCGTATTGAGGTGTTCTTCATTGAGCCAGACACAGGCCGCGCAGGTGATCCCTTCCAGAATGAGTGCGGCCTCACGCAACTGCCCTTGCCCGCCGCTGACAAAGCTCTGCTGGATTTGTGGATTGTCGTAGAGCTTCATGCGTCGGAGATGCTCGGGCACCAGTTCCTCACCCTGCGGAGGGTTCTCCGTGCGGAATCGGTAGAAATCCTCCAGCCCCCCTTCGACAATGGCACTGGCCACGGCCTCGCAACCCTTACAGCACATGGGGCGGGATTCACCCAGGATCTCGGCATGATAATCGGTGCCTTCGGGCACGGGAAGGGCACAATGATAGCAGTGGGTCACCCCTTTATGTATTGAGACATTCGTCTTTGGTTCGATTATCGTGAAGGGTGTTGAAGACATGCCCTGATGGGTTGACTTGTTAGTTTTCAATTAATTTCTGGTTAAATGTTGCCCCAATACTCTACAATAGGGTTAATTAACGCACAATCCATCATAAAAAATGGTGGTGAATTGATCCATGTCAATTAAATTGATTATATTAGTACATATCATATTACTTAAGTGCTAGAATGATCGGTTTTTTAGCTATGTTCAGGGCTTGTAAATAGCTTATTTCAGCTTTCGTTTTAACCCGAATGATGTATTGATTGAGCAGGAAGCCGCATTCGCCTACCGACCAGGCAGGAGAGGCCGCGTCTAGTGGCAAAGCTGGGCCTTCCAACCCCCCACAATAAGGCAGCAGGCGTAGTCCGCGCCTAAGATCCGGGGGTGAAAAACCAGCCCAAAAAAATGGTATATTGCCATCCTCGATTCACCCTACACAATCTGGGCCGGGGAAATGGGGC
>JBDLIZ010000138.1:0-10632 GCA_039714615.1 Pseudomonadota bacterium
TCGATAAACTGGCCGGCAGCATCAAATACCGATTGCCACAGATGTCCCGTGTCGATATCCGCATTGGCCTCAGTGGTGGTCCATTGCTGCGAAAACTGTTGGATTGGAAACCGAGGCCGGCCGGCGAGATAAGCGAGTATTGGGATGGCAAGGATAAGGACAAGCTGTTTGATCTGCATGGACATCCTAAATCCAAGATGATCATCACCTACTTCACGCTACCGGACAGCAGCGTGATCACCTACGGCAACAAAAAGATCGCATTCTCAGATTATATCCAAGGCAAAGACTGGCCAAAGAAAGCAGACAGAACAACCGATTGGGCAAAGGATAAGAAGATCTCTCATCACTACCGAATTCCCCGTGCCAAGGACAGCTCGCCAAGGATCAGTATGGATTTTCCCAAGCCGGTTGGAACAGAAGACGGCATTCCTGTGCTTAAAGGAAGATCCGTTGTACATGTGGAACTGGATGCCAAGAGCAAAAAGATTTTCCAGGACTCAAAGTTCGAGATTGTATTTTTCCTGGATGGAACCTTCCATGCTGAAGAAGAGACAGGCTATGCGCCCTACAACTGGGTGTGGGACACGGCGCAAACGAAGGAAGGAACATACATACTGACCGTCAATGTTTCCAGTTTCAAGGATCAGATCGGTATAGTGAGTAAGAAGGTCAAGATCGTCCATTGATGGTATTAACCCTATCGTTGTAATACTCCCTCAATGTAGGGTGGGCATAGCCCACCATAAAAGGATAGATCGAATGATATGAGGTGGGCGGTGCCCACCCTACCTGATGTTTCTGGAATGCAATCATGGTAAATTCTAGAAACACTATATGAATTTCGTTTTGTTTTGCATTTTATGCCGTGAAATGCATCTCTACCTCAGAATATATACAACTAACAGGTTAAATAGAGGCGAGAAGTATGAAATACATCTGCAGCTTAATATTTCTAGTCTTGGCGTTGGTCACAGAAGCCTATGCTGATGAGGTTGTGGTCTATACCTCGCTGGATCAGGTGTTCTCTGAACCCGTGCTGCAGGCATACGAGAAGAAAACCGGGATCAAGGTTAAAGCGGTCTATGATGTAGAGGCCTCCAAGACCACCGGTCTGGTCAATCGTCTTATCGCGGAAAAGCGCAATCCACGCGCGGATGTGTTTTGGAATTCAGAGGTGGGGCGTACCCTGGTGCTGAAAGGCAAGGGCGTACTCACACCTTATACTTCACCCTCGGCAAGGGACATTCCCCGCCAGTTCAAAGGCAAGGAAGGATATTGGACGGGATTCGCCGCCCGTGCCAGGGTGCTCATTTATAATCAGACATTGGTCCCAGAGGAAAAACTGCCCAAATCGATCTTTGATCTCACCCAGCCCGAATGGAAAGGGAAGGTGGCTCTGGCCTATCCATTGTTCGGGACGACGGCAACGCACGTCGCCGCCTGGTATGCCGTACTGGGGGCGGAACGTACAGAGCAATATCTGCGTGATCTGAAGGCAAATGATGTTTTGATCGTGAACGGCAATGCAACCTCACGTGATGTAGTCGTGCAGGGTGAGGTACCTTTAGGGTTTACGGATACAGATGATGTCAATGTAGCGATTCAATCCGGTAAGCCGGTGAACATGATATTTCCAGACAAAGATGGCCTTGGAACCCTGATGATACCCAACACGATTGCGTTGATCAAAGGGGCGCCTAATTCTGAGCAGGGTAAAAAGCTCATTGACTATTTGCTGTCCAAAAAAGTGGAGCAGACGCTCGCGTTTTCAGATTCGATGCAGATTCCGGTGCGTGATGGGGTAGATCGACCCGCCCATGTACCACCCTATGAGAGTATCCACGCCATGGAGGTGGACTACCAGGCTATTGCTAATTACATGGATCGAGCATCAAGATTCTCTCGAGAACTTTTTTTACGTTGATCCATGCGGCTTTCATGGTGGGGTCATCTGACGATTTGGCTACTGTTTGCCGCTATTGTCTATTTTCCACTTGGACAGCTGGTTTTTGATGCCTTTTATTTAGATGGAACTCTGAATATTGCCCCACTGGCTGATTCTATTTTTACATTCAGCCAATGGAAGCTGCTAGGTGCCAGTCTGTTATTGGCAATGGGAACATCAACAATCGCAGTACTGATCGGCGTTCCTTTCGCTTTTCTGTGTGAAAAGACAGACCTGCCTGGACGTGGTTTCTTTTCCATTGCTTATTTGGTGCCGCTGCTGATTCCACCCTATATGCATGCCATTGTATGGGGCCGCCTGCTGGCACAGAATGGACCGGTAAACGTTTTTCTGATGGATCTGTTTGGATTTACCACAGCGCCATTGGATGTACACAGCCTGCCTGGAGCCATGTTTGTGTTGGCCTTTGCCTATTTTCCTTTTGTTACCCTGTTAACGCTAAGTGGTCTCAAATCCCTGGATAGAAACTATGAAGAAGCGGCCTTGCAACAGCAGGGTTACTGGCAAACCCTAGTGAAAGTGACCTTACCCATGGTGCGACCGCAGATTGCCGCCGCCGCTCTGTTCGTGTTTGTCTTTTCGATCATCGATTTTGCTGTGCCCGATATCCTTCGTGTGCAGGTATACCCTGTTGAGATCTTTATCCAGTTTAGTGCGTTGTATAACGAACAGGCTGCGATATTGCTTGGAGTGCCATTGTTGGCCGTGACCGTTTTGGCTATCGCGATACAGGCAAGAACAATGCGCGGGAAGAATTATGTGAGTTTTACCGGAGGTCGCAGTGGTATATTACAATACTCCATTGGTCGCATGCGTTTCTTAGCTGTGCTGTATTGCTTGCTGGTGCTGGGCTTTGCTGTGTTGATCCCTGTGTATGAGCTGATTGACATGGCGGGTGCTTGGCAGACCTACACCAAGGCCATGATCTCATCCAGTGGGCAGATCGGTACCAGTTTTCTGTTGGCCATTTTGGCAGCCGCCATAATGACACTGTTTTCTTTATTTGTAGCCACTTCGATACAACAAACCAGAGGGCCATGGCGTACGTTGCTTGAATACCTCTCGCAGATTCCATTCGCGGTACCATCGATTTTATTAGGTATAGGGCTGATCAAATTATGGAACAGACCGGTTACCGACTGGTTATACGGTAGCTCTCTGATCGTGATCTTGGGTTATGTGGCGCACTACATCCCATTTACTGTGCGGGCCGTTTATTCTAGCTTGCAGCAGATGAATCCAAGGTTCATCGAAGCTGGCCGGTTGGCTCGCGACTCAGGCTTTTGGGTGACTGGAAAAATTATTCTTCCCTTGATCGGCAAGGGTTTACTCACTGCATTCTTTATTGCCTTTATCCTCACCATGGGGGAATTAGGGGTAACGCTCCTGGTGATACCACCGGGCACCGCAACTGTTCCAATCAAAATCTACAATTTCATGCATTATGGGGCCGAAGCCACCGTCGCTGCTCTGTGTCTGATTCTAATCACCCTACAATTAATGTTTGCGATTTCTCTGTTTGGATTGGGGCGTTTGTTAGTTGCGAGGCATTGAATGATTCATACGCGTAATCTCAACAAACGCTTTGGAAATAAACTTGCTTTAGACAGCTTGGATTTTACTGTTCCATTGCATCAGATCGTGGTGGTATTGGGCCCCTCGGGCTGTGGTAAGACGACTTTGTTACGGCTCATTGCAGGATTGGAAAGACCGGATTCTGGAGAGATCGAAATTGATGGAAAGCGTGTAAGTTCAACGCAATGCCTGGTAGCACCAAAACAACGAAACATTAGCATGATTTTTCAGGATCTTGCATTGTGGCCACATATGCGGGTATTGGAGAATTTGACCTTCGGACTGAAAAAGAAAATCAATGGATATACAATGCTGGAGGACCAGGCAAAGGATGCGTTGAACTGGGTATCACTGGAAAATATGAGTCACCGTTATCCACACCAACTCTCAGGCGGAGAACGCCAAAGACTAGCCATTGCCAGAGCCTTAGCCCCCGGTCGTCCTTATCTATTGATGGACGAACCATTCAGTAGTCTCGACCCGGTCTTAAAAGAGGACATGGTGAGACTGGTCAGACGCCTGCAGGAATCCTTGCAGACTACGATCCTTTATGTCACCCATAATTTGGACGAGGCCCTTGCCCTGGCGGATCGGATTTTACTCATGAGTCATGGCAGGTTAGTCGGTGAGTTGGGGCAGGATGAGCTGACAAACTTGTCGCAAGAGGATCTATTGATATGGTACAAAAACAAGTTATTGGCCTGATTGCATCATTCATATGTGTGTTATTGCTATCCGGCGCATACGCATCGGAGAATACTCAACAGCCGCAGGCATTTGCGACATGGGATATCTTCGAGGCTGACAAGTGTGCGTCTATTTGGCTGATCAAGCGCTTTATTTCACCGAGTACTGATATCCATTTCTATAGCCGTGATGAGAGTCCTCCGCAGGGGATTCTGTTCGATACGCCAGAGGCAAAGTTTCGCCGTTACCATAATAAATCCACCTACGAGACTTTGCTCGAGCACTACAAACTTAACGATTCAACGCTGACCTATATCGGGCGCATCATACATGACATCGAAGTCAACACATGGGAGCGGAAGGTCATGGATGAGACCCGAAAAATCGAGGCGGAGGTATTTGAATTCCTCGATGACAGACAGCCTGAGAAAACGGTAAACGCTTGTGTAGGTTATTTCGATACCTTGTTTACAAGCCTTCGTCAGGCAATCAAGTAGAATTCACGGCTATTCTTGATCATCAGCTATCTGATCTTCATGACAGTTTTTTAGATGGAGTATTTTTTGATAGGAATCTTTTGCCAGAATCAGCCCCCACGATGCTATTTTCACTATACGCCAGCCATCTATTTGCTGATTTTCGCTCAGCTGTAACTTCTTCTGTTCTAGCGCATCAAAGAGCAATGCTGTACTTTTTTGAGGCGTAATAAATACGGCTTGTAATTCTATATTATCTGGAAAATCGGCCTTCTGAATCGTTGATTGATTCTGATAAGAACTACCATATGACGGGCAGCGGTACTTTGTGAAGAGGGGTCTTTGGGTAATTTCTCGATAGAGTCTCAATGCGGGTAAGCGAAATTCAGGCAAATCATCCGCATCCGGCAAGGCTAAGTGGGTCATTGAATCGATTGATGTGTCTTTCATCTCAGTAGGGTGCTGAGTTTTCCAAAGCATCATTTCGGCAGCTATCAGAGCTGCGAGCAGAAGAACAGATAGGTGAAGAAAAAATTTCAACCCATTTGCCATGCTAGAAATCCTATGACATCAAAGCGGATATCCAGAGAGTTACCCGCAGTGCCAGTCTTTTGCAATAAACCAGGTGGTCGTGAGCGGATATGTAATTTATCAATGATTATGACAGGCAGACTTCCTTCAAGCTGATGTAACAGGTTGATTAATAAGCTCTCATTGCCATACAGTTGAACACGAACCTGTAATCTGTTGTCTTCTGTAGTTGGTGATAGAGACCTTACGCATACTAACTTGCCGTTACCTGAATCAATAATAGTTTCGATCCGGTCAATCAATTCCTGATTGGATACTTCCGGAGAGGGTGTATCGAAAAAATAACCAGATCGCCGATGTAGCCTGTCCAGCTTAGCCAGTTGATCTTCAAATTGTGGCTGTTGGGCAACCAGGCCCTGTAATCGCTGCTTTTCTATTCTAAGAATCTGGATATTTTCATTGTATCTTTGTATGTCCTTCATCCAGGGTTTAAGTAAAATAAACCATAAAGTCCCCACAACGACACAAAGAGAAACAAAAAAGAGGCCCGATCTCCACGGATTCGTCATTTGTCATCCTTACTCGTCAAAGTGACCGACAGATGGAAACGTTCATAGAGTGTTCCGGGTATTGCGACAGCTGGTGAAGAGGGGTATACGTTCTGAAACATTGGAGATCTTTCCAGACATTCGATGAAAGTCGATGTCTGTTTAGATTCACCACGTAATATCACTTTGTTATCAATACGCTCAAGACTCTTCAACCAGGTGTTATCTGACGCCAGATTAGTCAGCTCCAAGAGTACATCCGTCATGGGGTAGACCCTGCGCTTATAGTCGGTCAGATTGTCTAGGACCTGATGTCGTTGATTTACACGCTCTATCAGCTGTAAGACTGGTTCTGCTTCCGCGGTCAGTATCTGAACCTCCGATTGCCAGGTTTCGATTGATTGCTGATATTTCCATAGGGGTATATGCAATGCCAGGTATGCCAGGGTTAAGCTAAGGGCTGTCAAGAAAAGGTTATACATATCCAACTATTTCACTGCAAAGCCTGCATCGCGCAGTGCGCGGCTGATCTCTTCCACATGATCAAGTCCGCGGGTCTCCAGCAGTAGCTGTACCTCGGTCTCTTCCAGTTTCACTTCGCTCACGGATCGGTTCTGAGAGATCTGCAGTATGCCCGCATGCTGGTCCGCCACCAACGCGGCAACCCTGGCAATACTCCTGGGCCTGTCAGGAACGACCACCTTCAACCGCGCCAGACGCCCGTCACACTCCATGCCCCGTTCCAGTATCTTGGAGAGTAGCGTCAGATCGATATTGCCGCCGCTGATGACCACCACCACCTTTTTACCGGCAATGTCCCTGATCCGATTACTGTAAAGGGCGGCGAAGCCGGTTGCCCCCGCGCCCTCTACCAGGGTCTTCTCCCGCTCCAACAGGAGCATGATGGCCGTGGCGATCTGTTCCTCGCTGACAGAGACGATATCGGAGACATAGCGGTCGACGATGGGCAGGGTTTGCCGACCCACCTGGGCCACGGCAATACCGTCAGCCAGGGTGTTGGCCCCTTCGAGCCGCTGAATGGCACCGGCGGTGATGCTCTGCTGCATCGCCGGTATGCGGGACGCTTCCACGCCGATCATGCGGACCTCCGGGTGCTGCTCCTTTATGGCGGTGGCGATACCGGAGATGAGGCCACCTCCGCCGATGGGCACGACTACCACATCCATATCGGGCAACTGCTCCAGCAGCTCCAGGCCGATGGTCCCCTGACCGGCGATGATCTGTGGATCATCGAAGGCATGGATAAAGGTGTAGCCCTCGCTGGCCTGCAGTTGCAGCGCTTTTTCATAGGCCTCATCGTAGCCACTGCCATACAGGACGATCTCTGCGCCGAATTCCCGGGTGCCCCTGATCTTCGCCAGTGGGGTGGTCTCGGGCATCACGATTACCGCGGGGATGTTGCAGAGCTTGGCGGCATGGGCGACCCCCTGGGCATGGTTGCCGGCGGAGGCGGTAATCACACCGGCCTGCATCTGCTCGGCTGAGAGCTGCAGGATCTTGTTGAGTGAACCCCGCTCCTTGAAGGAGCCTGTCATCTGCAGGTTTTCCAGTTTCAGGAATACCTCGCAGCCAATGAGCTCACTGAGTATCTCCGCACGGGTGCAGGGGGTGACGAAGACAGAGTCCCCGATTCTCCGGCGGGCCGCTTCAATATCAGCTAATGCAACCAATGTTTTTACTCTTGTATACCCATCCTCGCTAGCGCTGTTCCTTGACATACTGCGCATACTGGGCGTCTTCGTCAACGATATGCTGAATCAGCCATTCCTGCGAGATCTCCAACGCGCGGTCGGCCAGGTGCTGGCTCGGGCCGAACACTTCCAGGTCATCAACCAGCATGTCCAGCACCTCGAGAAACTCCGTGTGGAGTCTTTTGTGTTGCTCGAGGCCTGGGTATCCATGCTCTGCCATGAAGGCTTCTTCGGTCTGAAAATGCCGGTTGGCATAATCCCTCAGAAACGCCACACTCTCCTCGGCAATCATCTCCCCTTCGCAGTTCAGAATGCGGTCATACAATCGATGAGCCGCCTCGAAGAAACCTTTGTGCTGTGCATCGATCGCCTCTATACCGATCGAGTAATCGTCAGACCAAGCTTTTAACATGACTTCCGTCCTATGCAAATATCCGAGCGCCCCTGTAACCCTGAAAGGAATCAACCCTCGCGCAGAATGGCCTGGGCTCTATCATCCTCTGCGTCGGTCATGAATGGAATGCCAGTCACATCCGCGGTCTCGCGGTTTGCCGCCAGCAAATCGCCCCGCCGGATCTCGCCGATCGAAAATTTTCGCGCGCCCGCCATGAACTGTTGCAGACCGCAGCTAAGTTTGTCGGCATAACCGTACATCGCTACCGCCCCGTAGGGAATATTCGACATCTCTTCATCGCCAACCATTTCTCGAACGTCTTCCCAACCGGCAAAGATCTCCTCGGGGTATTTGCCGAAACTCTTCACCGTGGTCGGTAATGTCTCCCAGTGACCGGATAGCGCGTCACGCCGCTCGGGTTTGAACACTCCTTCGATGTTGCTGCCCAGAAAGCCCGGAATCATCGGCGCCCGTCCCATGCACACCAGCTTGGTGTAGGGCGCGCCCAGCGCGAGCGCCTTGAAGATATGGTCCTCTCGAGCAAAGCCACCCGCCAGGGAGATATCCGGCGGGGTGATGCCGCTCTCCTCCAAGACCTTGCAGTACTCGTATGTCTTGGCGTGCAACGGCAACGAAGGCACGCCCCAATGGTCCATCATGTTCCATGGGCTCATGCCGGTTCCGCCTCCGGAGCCGTCGACGGTCAGCAGATCCAGTCTGGCATCGGCCGCCAAACGAATTGCCATGGCCAACGCCTCCATGCCGTAGGCTCCGGTTTTGAGCGAGATCCGCTTGAAGCCCAGCTGCCGGAGCCGTGCCACCTCCCCCATGAACGCGTCGCGTACCTGATCGGCGTCGCTCAAGTCGGTGGCGCCCAGGCGACTGTGACGGGCAAAGCTGGTAATGGCATGGTTCTCAAAGGCCTTGGTCACGACTGGATCGGTTGGATCCGGGTCGATAAGGTAACCTCGATCCTTCAGGTAACGGGCGTAGTCGATATCGTTAACCTGTATCTCACCACCGATATCCTTGGCCCCCTGGCCCCACTTCAGCTCGATGATGACCCTGTCCCCGTACTTGTCGATGACGTACTCCGCTACACCATTGTTGGTATCTTCCACGTTCATCTGCACGATAATGGCGCCGTTGTCATGGTAATAACGCAGATAGGTCTCGATGCGCCTGTCCAGCTCGGGGGCGGAGCGGGTCTCGCCTTTTTCGATGACCGCCGCTTTGTCTATGCCCACCACATTCTCACCGATGACGATAGGGAAGCCGCACAGCGCGGCGCCGACGGCGAAGGAGTCCCAATATTTGGCGGCAATAGGGGTGGAACCGAGCGCGCCGGTCATGATGGGCAGTCGGCATTGGGTCTTTAAGTCATTGCCAAAGCTCGTCGTGATGTCGACGTTCGGGAAAATGCGGTCATCAGCGCTGGTCGAGAGTCTGTCATCGAGACCATGGGCACCGTAGGGATAACCCGCGATTCGCAACGCATGATACCCGATACCCAGGGCGGAGATATTGGCCGAACCCGATGTGCTGTTGCCGAACCTTCGGGGGTAGAGCAGTTTACGTCCCACCAGGGATGCCAGCCAGGTTTCACACTTGCCCTTGCAGTCAGCGGTGCACAGTGTGCAGAGTCCGGACTCGCAGGGATTGCCGCGATTGGTTGTTCCCAGGACATCATTCTGCTTCGATAGCATCTCCTTCTCCTCGGTGGTTATATGGTTGTCTCTATTATCCTAGATTCTGCAGTTGACCGCCCCATCAATCTTGAGGTTTCAAAGAGTTCGGTTCAGGGATTGATGCACTATTTTGTAGCGCAGACCTTCCAGGCGAGTGGTTCCCGCCCTATCAATGCTCACACGGCGATGTCGATAATCTGCTTCGTTTCACAGCAGGCCGATGAACTGGAAAAAGTGATTAAGCGCTCTTGTGCCTGATATCTGCTGGCGCTTTAATGTGTGGACTGGTGACAGCCGGCTTCGATTTCTCCCTCAAGCGCATCAGTTGCGGTTTAACCGCGCCAGTGCTGCCTCGACAACCGCGGGATCCGGTTTCGAAGTTTCCTGTTCAATGGATTGTATTGACTGGATTTCGGTCAACACCGGGTTCCACTCGGAATCAAGGACTTCGTCAGGGTAGTTGTCTTGCTGATCTGGGTCGGGCTCAGAAAATTTGCCGGTCGTAAGGTCGAGTATCAACATGGTCCTGTCCTCTTCTGTGTTTGCCACAAAAGTTAAGCAAACCCCGGTCCAGATATTAAATATTCTGTAAATACATGATGTTATGAAATTTCGCTGTAAATAAGAGTGTTCCTGGTGTTAAAAAATACGACAATTTTTAACACTAACTAACAGATAGAAAAACACTGATAGCATGAGGTAACAAGAGATGGGCGCAGGTGTAATCCCATTTGTGGTTAAAGATCACAAGGTCGATTTTCTGTTTCAAACCACCTTTACGGGAAGAAAGGTAGGGTATCTTATCGACTTCGGCGGTGGCCTGGGAGTGGGTGAGGACTATCGGCAGACCGCCATACGGGAGTTTGTCGAAGAAACCGAAACAATGTATTTTTCCGACGATGTGCGGAAGGCCAGCCGAACTGAAGAGAGGATCCAGCAACAGATTCCGCTAGTCGAGGTCCTGTTTAATCAGACCCTGGGGATGCATCCGGAATGGTGCTGCAGACGTGCGCCAGGGAATCCGAGCCGTCCCAAGCTGTGGAAAACATACT
>JBDLIZ010000139.1:0-10599 GCA_039714615.1 Pseudomonadota bacterium
CCATTGTGATTGTGGATGACGATGTGCATGAGGGGCCTTACTACATTAAGTGTCCATTCTCACAAGAACCCGAATTTGGGGTGGCGAGCATAAATTACGAATTGAAGGATCTGCTAAGCAAGGCGGTTGATCCGGAACAGACATTACAGGTCGCAGGATAAATGAGTACAAACATCAAGGCACCTAAAAAACTCATCGAGGTGGCGCTGCCGCTGGATGACATCAATGCAGCCGCCGCAAGAGAAAAATCTATCCGTCATGGCCACCCTTCCACTTTGCACCTGTGGTGGGCGCGCCGCCCCTTGGCCGCGGCCCGTGCCGTGCTGTTCGCGCAGATGGTCAACGACCCTGGCGGGGCACGAGGCTACTACGCCGGCAAGACCAAGGCCCAGGCCGATGCCGAGCGAGAAAAGCTATTTGACATCATCCGCGACCTGGTGAAGTGGGAGAATACCAGCAATGAAGAGGTGCTGGAGCGTGCGCGGGCGGCCATCCGTCAGAGTTGGCGCGAGACCTGCGAACTGAACAAGGGCAAGCCCGGCTTCGATCCGGACAAGCTCCCGGCTTTCCACGATCCCTTTGCCGGAGGCGGAGCAATTCCGTTAGAGGCGCAGCGTTTGGGGCTGGAGGCCTACGCCTCGGACCTTAACCCAGTGGCGGTGCTTATTACGAAGGCGATGATAGAGATCCCCCCGAAGTTCGCCGGGCGTACGCCTGTAGGCCCGGTGCTAGAGGGCGAAAAGCAGGGCCGGTTGCGAACCGACTGGCCCGGAGCGACCAGCCTGGCTGAAGACGTGCGCCGCTATGGGCACTGGATGCGGCAGGAGGCTGGAAAGCGTATCGGAAACCTCTATCCCAAGGTGAAGGTTACAGCGGAGATGGCCGAGAGGCGACCGGACCTCAAGCCATATGCGGGCAAGGAGTTGACCGTCATCGCCTGGCTTTGGGCACGGACGGTGAAGAGCCCCAATCCAGCCTTCTCCCATGTGGATGTGCCGCTTGTTTCCAGCTTCGTGCTTTCTACCAAAAAGGGCAAGGAGGCTTGGGTGCATCCGGTGGTGGAGGGTGACGACTATCGGTTCGAGGTAGGCGTTGGCAAGCGGGACGATTTAGACGAACTGAAAAGGGGTAACAAACTGGGTGGGGCAAATTTTCGTTGTATCCTTTCTGACAGCCCAATTGAGCCGAAATACATAAGGGTAGAAGGGCAAGCCGGCCACTTGGGTGCACATCTGATGGCAATAGTGGCAGAGGGTACTCGAGAGCGGGTTTATCTATCGCCAACGAAAGAAATGGAAGACATAGCACAAAAAGCTGAGCCAACATGGAAGCCAGATGTGGAATTCTTTGAAAAAGCACTTGGTTTTCGTGTTAGGAACTATGGTTTTCGGACATGGGCCGAACTCTTCACACAGCGACAATTAGTCGCCCTCACCACCTTTTCGGATTTGGTCACTGAGGTTCGAACCCGCATTATTGAGGATGCCAAGGCCACTGGCATGGCCGACGATGGTGTTGTGGGGCTCGATGCTGGTAGCACTGGTGCTACGGCCTATGGAGACGCGGTGGTTGTATATTTGGCGCTGGCTGTTGATAAACTTGCCGACCGGAACTCAACGATAGCCTCATGGGCGACGTCACGGGAACATGCGCGTAATACCTTCGGTCGCCAAGCAGTACCGATGACATGGGACTTCGCCGAGAGCAATCCCTTTTCTGAATCCAGCGGAAACTTTTTCGGCGGTATAAAGTCAATAAGCGACGGTCTCTGCAATGTTGAGGCGTATTTTATCGGAACGTCAGCACAGGCAAATGCTGGCTCTCAAACTATTACGGCAGCGAAAGTTGTATCAACCGATCCTCCCTACTATGACAACATCGGCTACGCTGACCTCTCCGACTTCTTCTACGTGTGGCTCCGCCGCAGCCTAAAACCAATCTATCCTAGACTGTTCGCAACCTTGACCACACCTAAGACCGAGGAACTAATAGCCACACCTGGCCGTCACGGTTCCAAGGAGGCGGCAGAGTCCTTCTTTATGGGGGGCATGACCCGCGCTATTCACAACTTAGCCGAACAGGCCCACCCGGCATTCCCAGTCACTATCTACTACGCCTTCAAGCAATCGGAGACTAAAGAAGAAGGTACCGGTTCAACAGGTTGGGGGGTTTTTCTCGAAGCAGTGCTTCGTTCGGGCTTTGCAATTACAGGTACTTGGCCGTCCAGGACCGAACTGAGCCGTCGTTTACGAGGTCAGAAATCTAATGCACTCGCTTCCTCCATCGTCCTCGTCTGCCGCAAGCGAGAAGCCTCTGCCGAGTCCATCTCCCGCCGCCAGTTCCAACACCAACTACGCGAGGAGATGCCCGAGGCCCTGGAGACCATGATCGGCGGCACCTCTGGCCAATCTCCCATCGCTCCAGTGGACCTGGCCCAAGCGGCGATCGGCCCCGGCATGGCCATCTTCTCTAAATACAGCGCCGTGCTGAACCAGGACGGCTCCAAGATGTCGGTCCACGACGCCCTTATCCTCATCAACCGGGCCAAGGACGAGATCCTCGGTGGCATCGTTGAGGCCGACACCGACACCGACACCGGCTTCTGCGTGGACTGGTTCGCTCAGTACGGTTGGAGTAACGGCCCTTTCGGCGAAGCGGATACCCTGTCCCGCGCCAAAGGCACCACCGTAGACGGCGTTAGGGAGGCCGGCATCATTGAGTCGGGCGGCGGCAAGGTCCGCCTGCTTAAATGGCCCGAGTATTCTCCGGACTGGAACCCTGAGAAGGATAACCGCACCCCGGTCTGGGAAGCCTGCCATCACCTCATCCGCGAACTTGACCACGGCGGTGAGTCCGAGGCCGGTGCGCTGCTGGCCCGCATGCCGGAGCGGGGCGAGTCCATTCGCGCGCTCACCTATCACCTCTATACCCTCTGCGAACGTAAAAAGTGGGCTGAAGAAGCTCGCGCATACAATGAACTGATGACCGCCTGGCATGCCATCTTGGCGACATCGTACGAAGTTGGTCATGTAGGATCGCAAACCGAACTTGAGCTTTAAGGACCAAGAACAATGACCATCAAACCCTGGCGTGAAATCGCCAAACCCCATAGGGATGTACTCGAAGGCACCTTCAAGCAGTCTGAGTTTGCGGCGGACATCTCTCAGGTCGCTGCCGGCATCGCTCCACCCGAATATCAGGATGCCGAGAAGTTTTTTGCCCGAACCTTTATCACCGAGGGCATGCGCCTACTGCTCATATCAGTCGCACAGAGACTGGCTGGCCAGGGTGGAGATCCGGTAATTCAGCTTCAAACCGCATTTGGTGGTGGCAAGACCCACACTATGCTGGCGGTTTACCATCTAGCCAGCCGCAAGGTCAGCAGCGATGAACTGAGGGGGGTTTCCCCCATTCTGGATGAAGCGGGCATCACCCAGTTGCCGCATGCCAACGTGGCGGTACTGGACGGCATCAAACTCTCTCCCAGCCAACCCCTTGATCATGATGGTCTAACCGCCAACACCCTATGGGGTGAATTGGCCTGGCAGCTGTTGGGCAGGGCGGGCTACAACAGGGTCGCCCAAGCCGACCAGGATGGCACCTCCCCCGGTAAGGAGGTGTTGATACAGCTGCTGAGAGAAGCATCACCCTGTGTGGTGCTTATTGACGAGCTGGTCGCCTTTGTTCGGCAATTCGAAATGAGGAAGCAGTACAGAGCAGGCACATTCGATAGCAACGTCTCTTTCATACAGGCGCTGACCGAAGCCATGAAGGCCGTACCGGATGCCATTCTGCTGGCTGCCCTGCCGGAATCCGACCTGGAAGTCGGCGGCAGCATGGGCCGGCGTACCCTGAACTCGCTGGAGAAATACTTCGCCCGTGTGGAGTCCGTGTGGAAGCCGGTGGCTGCCGAAGAGGCCTTCGAGATCGTGCGCCGGCGTCTGTTCGATACGGTGGGCGAAAGTAGCGAACTGGATAAGGTCTGCAAAAGTTTCGCTGACTTCTACCGGGAACACAGTGACAAGTTTCCACTGGACGCACAGAGCAGCCATTATCAGGAGAGGCTGCGCCAGTCCTATCCCATCCATCCCGAGATCTTTGACCGGCTTTATGAGGACTGGTCCACCCTGGAGAAATTTCAGCGTACCCGTGGTGTCCTGCAGTACATGGCCATCGTCATCCACCGCTTATGGAACTCGGATAACCGAGACGCGTTGATATTGCCAGGTTCCATCCCGTTGGCTGACAGCAATGTACGGAACAAAAGCATCCATTATCTTCCCCAGGGCTGGGAGCCGGTGATCGAGAAGGAGATCGATGGACGAAGGTCAGAACCATTTGAGATCGACGGCCTGGATACCCGCTTAGGCAGTGTGCAGGCCGCCCGTCGCGCCGCACGGACTATTTTTCTTGGGAGTGCACCGTCAACCACTGAACAGACGATACGAGGCATCAAGGTCGATCGCATTCTACTGGGTACGGTGCAGCCTGGTCAGACCGTTGGCGTATTTGAAGACGTGCTGCGTCGTCTGCGTGATTGCCTGCACTACCTCTACTCAGACCAGGACCGCTTCTGGTTCGATACCAAGCCCAATCTGCGGCGCGAAATGGAGAGCCGCAAACAACGTTTCAGTTACCAAGAAAAGGTGCTGCCTTTACTCAAGACCCGTGTCTCACATGTCTTTGGTCGTAACCACTCATTTGCCGGTATCCATGTATTCACGCCATCGGTCGATGTGCCTGATGAATATGGTTCGGGGCCGCGCCTAATCGTTCTGCCGCCAAAGTCATCATACAGCCGTGGCGGGGATAATATGGCTGAGCATGCCGCAGAAGAGATCCTGCGCAAACGTGGTGATCAGCCCAGGCAAAAACAGAACCGCCTGATATTCTTTGCTCCTGACTACGATGTCATCGGCCGCTTAACCGATCAGACCAGAACTTACTTGGCTTGGATTTCGATTCTCGATGACTTCCAGTCCAACAGGCTCGTATACCAAAGTAACCAGCTTGCCGAGGTGAAACGTGCCGTAGAGGCTGCAGAGCAAACGCTACAGCAGTTGGTACGAGAGGCCTACAAGTGGTTGATCTGCCCTTTGGAGGAATTCGTGCGCGGCAAGCCTACTCTGGAATGGGAGGCGGTTTCGGTTTCGCCGGCTGCACCAAATCTGGTGCAGGAGATTGAAAACAAGCTGCGCGAGGAAGAGTGGCTCATCTCAGAATGGTCTCCCATTCATCTTAGAAACTTGCTGAATCAGTGGTACTTCAAGAATGGCAACATCGAGATCAGTGCTCTCAAAATCTACCAGGACTGCTGCCATTACCTCTATCTGCCGCGATTAGTGAATGACCGCATATTGAAAAATGCCATAGATCGAGGCCTGGAAACCGAGGACTTCTTTGGGTTCGCCGGCGGGAAGGAGGAAGACAAGTATCTCGGCTTCGTCTTTGGCCGCAACACTATGGTTACTCTGGATGACTCTGCACTACTGATCGAACGTAATACAGCTGCCGAATACAAGGAACGCACCAAGCCGGCCCCTCAACCTGAACCTGGCACCTCAAGCACTGGAGATCAACTAGGTGGGGGTACACCAACTGGTGGCGTTACTCCTAAATCCCCCGAAGGCACCACAACACCAGGACCAACTCCCAGTGCAACCACCAATAAACACTTCTACGGCACCATCAGCCTGAAGCCTGTAGAAGCCAAAATGGACTTTGCCATCATCGTTGACGAGGTAGTTCAGCATTTCACCTCCAAGCTGGGCGTGGATGTCAGTATCTCAGTGGAAATCCAGGCCAAGTCAAAGGATGGATTTGATGAGGCGCTGCAGCGAACTGTTAAGGAAAACTGCAACGTACTTAGGTTCAGCAATGCGGAGTTCGAGGAAGGCGAGTGATGCTTTGGTCTGAAGGTGTCAATCGATGGAGATTACCAATGCATCAACACAATACTTTCAATTCAATCCAGTTTATCTATCTGAACTGACAATCATCTTCGGCTTATTCTCCGCACGACTGTAATGCCTTGCCAGCCATTCTCCAGTCGGTTGCTGAAAGTCGGAGTCTTGTCGATCCTCGTAGGTTCGCTTAGTTGCACCTAGGCGAAACACGCACTTTCCAGGCACTCCTCACACTTTCACTGATAAAAGTGTAAAAATTATTGTCTAATCATGCTAAAGTTCACGTTGCTACCTGTCGAAAAAGAAGAAAACAAGTAACAAGCAAATATCGTTTCAAGCAACCAGAAGAAACTAGCAAGAGGATCTTACGTGGCAAACGCACTCGGCCAGTTGCCGAACGCACCTTTGATCTACGTCCTAGCTCAGGTTCGTTTTACCCACATTCCACGCATGGATAGGCGTTGGGAGGACCTCCACGAGAGGGTGATCCAACGGTATCCCCGAGCAAAGCCGGAACGTATCGAGCAGTTCACTCTTAAAGATGGGAAACCTGCCGTCGGTGACAGTATCCTGCGTTGGAATTTGCTTAGTAATGATCAACGCACAGGTCTTATCGTCGCCGCAGACTCACTGGTCCTGCACACTGCAAAATATGAGACTTCAGTGAGCTTCGTAGCTGAACTCGACGATGTTCTTCAGGATTTCGCCAAGATAATCCCAGAGAAAGAGATCCGTGTTACTCGCCAAGGTCTACGGTATGTGGATTTATTGTTGCCAGAAAATGGTCTTGCGGTTGATGATCAAATAATTGAGACACTGCGATTACCACGACCACGCAGCTTTGTGGAACCTGAGCGTATGGAGCAAATAGTGACCTATAAGAGTGGTGTCGAGGGCAAGTTGGTAATAAGGCATCGTCAGAGTATCAAACCTGATCTGTTACCTGGAGATCTCTTTCCTAATAATCTAGAAATTGCCCCACGGCTATCCCGTCCGAAACCGGAAGATCAATTCGTCGGGTTATTGGATTATGATCATTTCATTGAGAAGGAAATCCCCTTTGACGTTGCTGCTATTATCGATGGATTCCGCAATCTGCATTCGGTAACTGCAGCTGCATTCAGGGAAACAACCACAGATAAGGCTCAAGCCACGTGGAAAACGGAGACAAGCTAGTGCGACCGCATTCTTTTAATAACGACTGGGCAACCGATGATAAAAAACTCCCTTTTGAACGCGCTGGCGCATATATGCCCGAATCTTGGGAGTCCCAAAGCAGTTGTGCTGTTCAAATACCGTTGTTACCCGAGCGCACGTTTTCGGGACGTGGAACCGGCTCGCGCTGGAGTGTAGCGTGGGAGGAACTTAACCAGCAGGCGATTCCTGTGAATATTGGGAATGCTTGGCTAGTACTCGTCGTAGGTGCCGAGGCCGAGGCCAAGAAACAACCATCACTACCATCTACGATTGGAGAGAAACTTACAGCCATTCGTGACACATTCGGTCTCAGTACGGCCGCTCTTGCTTCAATTCTAAGAGCTTCACGTGCCAGTGTGTACAACTGGCTGGACAACGAGACCGCGACGGATAACTTTATGCAACGGATAGACCGGCTGAGCACTATCGCAGCTGAGTGGAAGGAAATGAATCCTTTTCACTTTACTCCAGGGCGGCTGATGAAACAGAAGCTCGGAGAAGGCGCGCCCATGCTGGAACGGCTGAGTCGTGAAGAACTAGACTTAGCTGAGATTCACGCAGGAATGACGGATCTGTTGGCACTCATAACGAAATACAGGGAACGGATGGATAAAGTCAAGACGCGGGCAAGTAAGGCTCCAAACGACAGGGAAGGCCATAGAGAGGTCTTGGAGCGGATCACCGGATCAATCACGGCGGACAGATGAGGTTTCCACTACATGCCTCATCGTTCGCGTCTGATTGAGCTAGGTTGGCGACAGGGAGCGCTGCTTTCTCTCGATATCGATGGCCATCTAATAAATGATGCACATCATGAAATCCCAGATGATGCCCGCCTGTTAGTCGTCAGTCAGACATGCGACTTAATCCAAGGTGACATGGATCGTGAGCCATATTTTGAAGTGCTATGCCTATATCCAATAGACCGAGAACCTGGCGGAGATTGCGCAGACGGCAAGAATAGCCGGCAAATGGAGTTCAGTTGCACAGTGAATGGTCACGATGCCAAACATTGGCTGGCATTCCCATACAAGCGTCATCTAGTCGATCGGCGGATGTTACTCGATCACGAACCCCAAAGTTTTTTAGAGGACGAGCGTGCACTCGCCATGATCTTGAGCTGGCTCGCCAGACGCTATACCCGCGTAGCCTTCCCAGAAGCATTTGTCGAACAAATCAATCAACCTAAACGACGTTCGCCAATTAGCAAGAAGTTCGCACGACTGAATCCCTTTATTGCAAACGTCTACATCCGCTTAGAACCGTTCCGAGAGATTACAGAAAATGAATCCTACAAAATCGAATTGATACTAGTTATGGACTCGGAGAAGTTTGATGATTCTGCACACTTCGATAAATGTACTGAGATAAAAAACCAGCTCGAATATCAACTAAGCCAATGCGATAAGATCGAAGTGATTGACATTAACATCGAATCTACGTCTGGCATAACGTTTGATGACCTAAAAGGCTTTAGAGAATGGGACTATAGCTACCTCAGTTTCCGAGATCCAGATGAGAGTGAGATGCCTCACGATAGCCCTCTTTCTGTTTGAGCTGTCCAACCAGGTTATGCGCTCTATTCGATCGTAACCCAGGGCCTTGCACAAATACTTAAGCTGGAGTCCGTCCTCCAGAGGGAGGATAAACCTGTATTCGCTTGAGTTCGCCCCGCCATACTTTCGCCTGTTACCGCTCCTGCTTTTTTTCTGGTTAGCCCCATGATTCATGCCACTGTTATAGCATAACGATAGGGCCTTGGGTTTTGTCTGCCCATAATTATCAATTTTATAGGTATTGAGAGGGGTTGACAGTCTGAGACATCTAACAAACAACAACACTCAACAGCAATAAATTCAATTAGTTACACGAATTGATATACAGTCACGTATTGCTATTTTTTGCTATTTTTTGCGGCTTAGTGCACCACGAGAACGTCGTAGCCATATGCCGAAATGGCCTGATCTACGATACTAGGGATCACCCGGTCCAGGCGTATCGCTTTGGGACACCATCAGTGATCGGTATCCCATGGCCCTGAAATCGTCCCGGGTTCGCCTTTGGAACAGCGCCCTAGATGCGCATGGTCGGCGCGTTCTAAAGATCGGTGTTGGCGCTTTGATTATTTCACCAGAGTTGCTCAAATTAGAGTGTGCCTGATCTGCCTCTTTGACCTACCGTCCCCAGTTGCTCTGGCGAATTTCGATTTTCTGAGCCCGACGAGAAGTTTCGCTTTCGATCGCATCACCAGGCGAGATATACACGACATTGAGTGGCGGCCTTCGGCCATGACCGGTCATTCCTGTGCTGTCCTGATGCCATGGATAGATAGTGGGTGCGTTAAATTCACACTGTGAAATGCCTATGCCATACAGCCATCTGAAGTGGGACTCCATTCAAGACCCAACTCTACAGAGGGTATTTCAGCACACGGACATGTACTTATTCGACATATACGGCATGCTCCGAACGCTCCCTCCCTCGGACAAAGACGGGGGCGGCGGCAATTTCAGCGCAACTCTGGTGCTTCTGTGTGTAATTGATGGTCTGGCTCAGTGGAGGTGGTCTACTGAGGGTCAGGAACAGCGGTTTAAGAGACTCATCCGCTGTCGGCTCCCTTGGGGACCCGAGGGAAAGGGTAAATGGGTGGACAAAGGGAACGCCGCTGATCAGCTCTATACAGAGTTTCGTAACCCTTTAGTGCACGAACTCGCGAAGGATACGAAGGCCAGCTCACGCCCTGCTGGTTATACCGAGCCAGTCATTGGAAGATGGGGGAGCATTCCGGATGAACTCCATAATATTGAAAAGATCGATGTGCTGGATGAATGGAACAAGAACTGGCCGATCCTGACGGAATCGGCTGATGTACAAGGTAATCCCCGGTACAAACTCACCGTGCCCGCCCTCTACTGGGCTGTTAAGAGAATGGCGAACGACATGCTTGAGAAGGCCTTGAACTCTATTCAATGATCTTCAGGTAACCGGGTATAGCTATTTTGGACCAAGCATCCTGTGTCCAGAATGGGTCGTTTCCGGACCTCTATCGAATCTTTTCGCATCCGAAGCCAGTGCCCAGTGCGGCCCGAACCTTCACCCGGGTGACCGGCAAACCACGGTAGGCAGTGGCCAGGACTTGCAATAATCTGGAATCCCCTGCACGCCGCACGCCATACATTTGAATCCACCGGAATCAAGCCATACACGAAGCGATGGACGGGTATCGTTGTGGAAAGGGCAGATGGACGATCTTCATTCGCCTCCACCAGTCAATCTGAGGCCCTGTTCGCAATAGTAGGCGGCAGGATATGGAAGCCTGTCACGTCTGAACCTGAAACGCATCTGCATCGAGTTCAGGGACCTCATTGTTTGCTTCCCATCAAGAGGCATGCCGTTCAATCAGGGCTCGTATATCTTCGACGCACCATGCGGTGATGCGCGGTCCAAGTTTCACCGGTTTGGGAAAGCGCCCCGTTTTGACCCCTTCCCACCAGGT
>JBDLIZ010000140.1:0-10597 GCA_039714615.1 Pseudomonadota bacterium
ATATTCTTTTTATACCAGAGATCTTCGATATACAAAACAATCTGGCTTAGAAGGGTGTGCGAGGATCTTGCTTGACAACATCCCCAGAGATGGAATTAGCACTGGAGGGACCAACCGCTTCCGGATCCCGCAATTGCAAACGATAGAGCATGGCGTAGATACCCTCCTGCGCGATTAATTCAGCATGATTTCCGCTCTCGGTAATCTGCCCATCGTTCATTACCAGGATACGGTCGGCGGTCTCTACCGTAGAGAGCCGATGAGCGATTACCAGGGTGGTGCGATTTTCAACCAATCGCTCCAATGCATCCTGAATCCCCCGCTCCGCCTCGGTATCCAGGGACGATGTCGCCTCATCCAAAATAAGAATAGGCACGTCTTTGAGCAAGGCGCGGGCGATCGCGAGGCGCTGACGTTGACCACCGGAGAGCAACACTCCGTTCTCGCCGATGAGAGTATTCAGACCCTCCGGGAGCTTGTCGATAAACTCCGTGGCGTGGGCGGCGCGGGCCGCCTCCAGGATCCGCTCAGGGATCACCTTTTCCTGCTGGCCATAGGCGATATTATTGGCAATGGTGTCATTGAACAGAACCACGTCCTGCCCCACATAGGTCATTTGCTGGCGCAGGCTCTTGAGTCCATATTCCCGGATATCCACCCCGTCGAGCAGGATTTCCCCCTTGAGGGGATCATAGAGTCTAGGCAACAGATTGATCAATGTGGATTTACCACTCCCCGACCTCCCCACCAGGGCCACGGTCTCTCCCGGATGGACGACGAATGAAATCCCTTTAAGGACATCGCTTCTGTTCGCGGCATAGCGAAAATGCACATCATGAAACTCGATCTTTCCCGTACACGACTCACACACCCGAGCGCCCTGATCCGGCTCGCGCTCACTGTCGAGCAACTCGAAAATACTCTGACCGGCCGCGATGCCACGCTGCAGCAGTGAATTGAGATTGGTCAGATTACGAGCAGGCGTGAGCAGCATTACCATCGCGATCATGAAAGACACGAAGGTCCCCACCGTAACCTGCTCGATTATGGACTCGACAGTGGCCAGATACACGATACCCGCCAGGGCGATGCCGAGAATCAGCTGGATGAAGGGTGAACTCGCCGCCTTGGCGGCCACCCAGCGCATCATCATTCTGCGGTTTCGTTCATTGGCCACCTCAAACCGCCGGCCTTCATAGGCCTCACCGCCGAAGATTTTGACCACCCGCTGCGCCTCGATCATCTCTTCGGCAACATGACTGACGTCCCCCACGGATTCCTGAATGCTCTTGCTGGCCCTGCGAAATATCTTGGTGATATAGAAGACAAACCCAATGATAAATGGGGTGATCAGCAAAAACGCAAGGGTCATTATCCAGTTGAGATAAAACATCCAGCCCAACAGCCCGAACAACGTCAGCGTATCCCGAATCAGGGTGGTGAGACCCTGGGTGGAGGCATCGGCGATCTGTTCGACGTTGTAGGTCAATTTGGAAATCAGCTGACCGCTGGAACTACGATCAAAATATGAGACTGGGGAGTGCAATAATTGATCAAACATCTCACGCCTGACCTGCTTCACCGCCAGCCGACCTACATAGGAGATATAATAGGTCGATAGAAACCCTCCGGTCCCCTTTAGAATGACCAGCCCAATCAGCCAGATGGGCGACCAGGCAATGATCTGCGGATCACGTTCGACAAAACTGCCGTCAAGCAAGGGTTTCATCAATGCGGCAAAGGCCGGATCCGTCAGTGCATAGAGCACCATGCCGATCACCGCAAGCACCAGAAATCCCCAATACTTGATGGCATAAGATAATAAGCGCCGGTAGACCTGTAGGCCACTCATCCCAGCAAAATATCCCCGTCACCAGCCACTAGAATTCACAGCGCTATATCTTGGGGCAAACCACCGCTACCTGATACCTTTGCCCATAGACATAAGCCGACGACCAGACCGCTATCATCTAGGGGGGTCTGCAAGCATCTATTCACTGAGCGCACCGAGTGCTGGTGGAACATTATTCATCTTGGTGGTGGCGATGGCGATGCGGGTCAAACCGACCCTTGCAGCGGAATCCATCGCCGTGATCACAGACTGATGGGGAGTACGCGCATCGGCACGGATGGTGAGCAAGGGATCATTGTGCTCGGCCGCCGCTTTACTCAATGCAGCCACCAGCGTGTGAGGCTGGGAATTCACTACCGCCCTACCGTTGATATAAAACTCTCCGGCGGCATCGACCATGAGTTCCAGCGGAATATCCTCCTGAGGCTTGGACTGTTCGGTTGCCTCGGGCAGACTGATCTTAAGCGCTGATTCCCGGTTGAATGTAGTGGTCACCATAAAAAAAATCAGCAATAAAAACACCACATCGATCAGTGGCGTAAGATTGACCTCCACCCCTTCGGCAGATTTGGGTCTAAAATTCACGCCGCGTCTCCTTTGCTGCGCTCTCCGTGCATGATCTCGACCAACTTCATTGCCTCCTCCTCCATATCGACGATGAGTTCGTTGACCCGGCCTCGAAAATAGCGATGAAAAATTAAACTAGGGATGGCAACGGAAATCCCCGCAGCCGTGGTCAGCAGTGCCTGCGAAATACCACCGGCCAATTGGCTTGGATCCCCTACTCCGATACTGGTAATGGCGGTGAAGACCTGGATCATCCCGACTACGGTGCCTAGCAGTCCCAGCAAGGGCGTAATGGCCGCGATGGTACCCAGTGAATTGAGAAAACGCTCCAGTTCGTGGACGACATGGCGCCCGGTTTCTTCGATGGCCTCCTTCATGATCTCGCGTGCGTATCGCCTATTGAGCAGACCCGAGGCCAATATCTTTCCCAAAGGAGAGGCATCTCGAAATTCCAGAATCCGTTTGTCAGTGAGCTGCCCCTTCTGACTCAACTGCCAGATTTGTCCCACCAGCTGCACCGGCATGACTCGTTTTCTATAGAGGGTCCAAAAACGTTCCACTACGATAGCAAGAGCAACCATGGAACAGATGATGATAGGCAGCATCAGCCAGCCACCGGCCTTGACAATCTCTAACACGATTTTATTCCTATGGCAAAAAGGAGTTTGACGGGCAATATGCCATGATACTTGATTTAGCGGGACGTCTGAACGTCTATTGATCCCGCCGACCAGTAACGTTTATCACTTTGCCGAAATCCAGAGCGAATCTCTATACCCCTGCCGAGGCTTATAGAAATTCCGATTGCCCCAAGATTTGCCGTATCCAAAACCCTAGTCCCCAATGCCTCATAGCGCCCCAGTACCTGTTGGGCAGGAAAATGGAACCGATTGTGCGATCCTACCGACAACAGGGCCAACCGAGGCGCCACCTGTTTTAGGAAATCGGATGTAGAAGAGCTACTGCTTCCATGGTGGGGGATCAGCATGATATCGCTGACAAGCCGGTCTTTGTAGACCTCGGTCAGCCGCTGCTCCACACTCGATTCTATATCGCCGGTGATCAACATCGAACCGCCGGCACTTTGCAGCGACAGCACACATGATTGATCATTGTCCGACCCTTGCCATTGCGCAGTGGGATGCAAGATCTCGAAATCGACACCATCCCAGTGCCAACGCATCCCGGCAACACATCGATCGATACGAGGATGGTCTATCCGCTCGGGTACAGAGGTGAGTACCCTTTCGACCTTCAGCTGGCGCATGATGGCATCCGCCCCGCCCATGTGATCGTTGTCGCCATGACTGATCATGAGCAGATCCACGGTACGGGTTCCCCTGGCCCGCAGATACGGTACCACAACGGCCTCCCCCGCATTGAAATACTCGCTGAATCTGGCCCCGGTATCATACACCAGGGTGTGATTGCGGGTTTCGATCACCATAGACAGCCCCTGTCCCACATCCAACAGGGTAGTCCAATAATTCCCAGAGGCTGGTTTCGGCGAGGAACTCAACACCAAGGGAGAGAATAGCACCAAGCCCAGCCACCGTCCCGGCCAACCACGGGGCGCAAGCAATAAAATCAGTCCCGGAATCGCCGGCAACAAGGCCCATGATGGAGGCAGGTGATGCCACTGCGCCATGGGAAAACCAGCTAGCCAATCCAACACGACCCAAAGCACATCCAGCAGGGCGCTGGCGATCCCAAGCACCAACTCACCGGCAGCGGACGATACCGTTGCCGACAGGCTGCCCATCAAGGTGAGTGGAACGATCAGCAGACCTACCCAGGGGACGGCAAACAGATTGGCAATGGGGGCCACCAATGATACCCGCTGGAAAAGGATCAATGTCAGGGGAAACAGGCCGATGGCGAGCACCCACTGGACCCTTCCCCAGTGCCACCAGGGCCGTTGTTCGCTCAACCTGCCAACAATGGCATAAAATATCAAGGCTACCGCCGCAAAGGAAAGCCAAAACCCGGCCGATAATACCGCCAGAGAATCCCAGATTAGCACCACCATCAGGGCCAGGGCCAGGGTATGCACTGCCCGCTTGGCCCGGTTCAGTAAAACCGCCCCCATGACCACGCAGAGCATGATCGCCGCCCTTTGAGTGGGTACCGAAAACCCCGCCAGCATGGCATAGCCACACCCTGCACCGATGGCCGCTATCGCCGCGATACGTGGTGCCGGCCATTTGAGGCACAATCGCCCCGCTAGCGACCATATCCTGAGCACCATGAAATAAACCAACCCCGCCACCAGTCCGATATGCAACCCGGAAATGGCCAGCAGATGATTGGTACCGGTACGCAGCAGCAAACGCCACTGCTGGGGCGACATCGCACTACGGTCTCCAATGGTCAGTGCCGTGATCACCCCCCGGTTTGGTCCATCCCCCAGAACCCGACTAATATGATCCGCCAGCGCGCGGCGCACCAGATCGACAGGCCGATCCGAAACTCTTTCGGCCAACAGAACGGCGCCTTCGCCCCCTCGGACATAACCCGTGGCACGAATACCTTGCCCAAACAGCCAGCGCTCATAATCGAATCCACCGGGATTTTTAAATCCCCTCGGTCGCTTGAGTCGGACCGTGAATCTCCACTTCTGAGCCAAGCGCAGCGCTTGAGTCGAACCGTACCAGCTCAGTCGAATCCGGTGCGGAAAATCATGCTGCCAATCCCCTTCATGGCCAATTCGATCTAGGTCGAACAAAAACCGGATGGCACGCCCTCTATTCTGCGGTATCGAGGCGATCACCCCTTCCACCACCAGATCATTTCCCTCCCATTGTTGCGGCAGTTCCGGGTACAATTGCCCATGGGCCTGCAATAAGGCCCACAGAAAACCGCAGAGAACAGCTAAAGGCAGGCGCAACGCCCTGAAGGCAATAGATAAGGGCACAGCCAACAATAACAGCGCACCCCAGGCTGGGGCAGGCAGGACTTCGCAATGTTGGAGCACCACAATACCAAGCAGGAAGGCTAACGACGTCAGCGTCATTTTCTTATAAAAAACAAGATCGTATACCTATCATGACTGGGTATGCATGGTTAGTCGGATCTTTCGCTAGCCCCCAATTCAGAACCGATCTAGCCTGCTATGGTGTCAGGCCCCTAGATTTGTCAGCCCTGCTCAACCCATAGAGATATCAGTCGAAACCGATGCCCAGAAGATTGATCAAAAGGTGGTTCCCCAATCTGCACCTGGTTCGCACTCACAGGACATTGCAGTTGTTCGGTGGGCTATTGCATGGCCCTAATCTGTGGCATTTGAATCGCCGCTCCGTGGCAGGCGCATTTGCCGTCGGCTTGTTTACGGCCTTCGTTCCTGTGCCATTTCAAATGGTGCTGGCGGCAGCCCTCGCCATCGTTTTTCGGGTCAATCTCCCCATTTCCGTGATGCTGGTCTGGGTCAGTAACCCGATAACCATGCCGCCAATATTCTATTTCGCCTATAACTTAGGTCAATTTGTACTGGGTACAGCGCCGAGAGAATTCAATTTTGAATTGAGCCTGTACTGGCTGACGACCGAACTGAGCAGTGTATGGCGTCCTTTTCTATTTGGATGTTTCTTGCTTGGCGCGGGCAGTGCCTTGGTGGGTTATACGAGTGTTAGACTCTACTGGAGATATTTGATCGTACAAAAACTTGAACGACGGCAAAATAGCCGCCGACGATCAAAAAGGAGACGAAAAAAAGCGTTGGAGAAGATCCGCAGCACCAGTCCAAAATTCCTGGATAGAGGAGGACGTTAATCTACTGTGGGGTTGTTATGCCCCCCTGTCGAGGACATCATCTTGGCATCCAGCCAATCGAGCATATGCTGGATATCCCCCTTCTTTTTTTCGTCGTGTTTAAGAGCCTCTTCAAAGGAGGCCCGAGCCAGTCCGTAACCACCCAGATGCAGATAGGCTATACCCATGCCCGCAAAGGCATTAGCATTGTTTGGTTGCGATCCGATGACATTCTGAAAGTTTTCAATACTGTCTCGGTAGTCTCCACGTACGACCTGCATCCCAGCGACTTTCAAACGGGCATCGGCTGACTGCGGATCCAGAGCCAAGGCTTGTTTATAGCTCTCATACGCGGCATCCACATTGCCTGCGCGGGCATGCTCGCTACCCTGCTTAATGAGGGTTTCGATATCAGCGTTTGCAGCAAATCCCACCAGGGGATACCCGGCCCCAAACACGCAAAGGATTAAGACACGATATAAATACTTCCTCATTAGCGACTCCACATCGTTTTTTCTCTAGTAAATCCAGCATAGACAAGAACCCCCTGGCAGCAGGGGGTTCTTGTCACTTACCAAGACAGGCGCAGACCAGCGCCTATTGCTGCTGTGCTATTTCAGCGCACCCTTTCCATATCGGTCCTCAAATCCCTTGCGGACCTTGTCGAGCTGTTCCTTACTCAAACCCTCGAAATACCATGCGTGACCGGGGATCGGCTTAAAGTGTTTTTCCAGCAGCGCCTCGGCATATTTCTCATTGCCGTCCTTTTTCATGGCCACCTCTTTGAGTTCTGGGATGAACTTGAAGTAGGTGTGCTTGGCAACGTCATAGATACCATGCCACCAGGCATAGTCCGGACCCATCATAGCGGCACCGTGCCTGGCACGACGGCCTTCGTGGTGCCAGATCTCCCACCAGGTCCACTCGATTTTTTCATCGAAGGGTGTCTTGGTGATGTAACCGCCCTTCTTCAGATCACCCATGATGGCCGCGATCGGTTTGGCGAACTTGTCATTGTACAGATCGACTAGATTGTCGAACTGCTGGTAGTGGCCCTCCACCACACTGCTGGTATGGCAAGCACGGCACACGGACTTCATCTTGTTTCTACGCTGTTTCCAAGTCACCACCTCGACGACCTTTGAGCCCTTGGCCTTGTCACCCACCTTGGGGACTTTCTGGCCCTCGGGGACATCGAATTCCTGACCGTTATCAAGGCGTATCAGGTTGATCTTCTTGGAGATCGGTGGACGCAAAGTCCAGGAGATACGGTCTCCCACATTGTGCGTCTTGCCCTCACTTCCTCCGGCGCTCATATGACAGGTTGCACAGGTAGCAGTGGCGCTATAATCAACACCGGCCACCCATTTGTCAGACTTCATATTCATTTCATCTTTGAACGCCCGATAGAGGATACCGTGCTTGGACTCATTGTAGACTTCTATCTGAGGATGATCGGGACCGACATGGCATTTGCCGCAGGTGTCCGGGGTGCGGGCCTGCATCTTGGAGAAACGGTGGCGGGTATGACAGGCCGTGCAGGAACCCTCGGAACCATCTGGATTCTTGCGGCCAATACCGGTATTGGGCCAGGTGTCCGTGGTGGGTTTACCGTCCGCCCCAATCTCGACGGTGCCGCCATGACACTGCCGGCAACCAACATTCACTACGGCAGGACCACCGACCACTTCACCGAGTAGATTGTCCAAGGAGGCCAGGATCCGCCCGGCATGGGAATGGTGAGAGCCGTCCATCTCCTCGAACTCGGTCTCATGACAAGTGGAACAGTCCTTCGGGGAGACAATGATGGAAATGTTCGCGCCATTGTGCGAAAAAGAGTCTTTATCCTTCGGATCGGCCTTATGACAATCCAGACAGTTCACTCCACTCTGACCATGCTGACTGGCATTCCACTCAGCGGTCAAACCAGGGGATACGGAACGATGGCATTCCACACATACCTTGCCCTTCGGATCCCCCCAATCCTTACCTATTTCACCACTGGGTCGCGCCGCATGGGCGGGATTCAGCACTATTATGGCCAATACGCTTACCAGGATGGCTAAAACAGCCTCCGAGCAGCGATACCAAACACGATTATCCATTATTCTTCACCCTCGCATCAGTGTATATGAAAAAGACATCAGGCAGCAGATAAGGAATGCGAACGAAATAAGTTGACCAACTGGCGCTGAATGATCGTTCGTATTCAAGGCGCGACAACAGGCGCATAGCTCCAGCTATGTCACTGTTGTCGCAACGCCGAATACGGGCGATAAGGCAAGCCAGATGGGTAAGTTATCTCGGTAGTATTCCTAAGGCCAGCGAACCAAACCTCACCACACTGAAGGTAGTACAAATTCACGGCAAATTAAATCCATCTATTGATATTTATCAATCTTGCTCTTGATATAAATCAATGCACATCATTTAACCAAGGGTTAAATATGATCTATGGCTGCTGCAATTTATTTTATACTCAGCCCACAGAACAAACACTGCATATCTAAAACGTGCTCCGTTAGACACAGGGAGATAAATGAGTGAACTCTAGACCTTGGCCATTGAAAAATATCGACCTGCTGTTAAACACCCCCTTATTTTCAATATGTTCCGCCCAGGACTGGGAAGCAATAAAGCGATTTACCCGCCACCGTAGTCTGATGTCACAAGAGGTGCTATTTTGGCAAAATGATGCCTGCGAAGCCTTTTATTACCTGTTGACGGGACATTTCAAACTTTGTCGTCGCAATCAACAAACAAAACACATCATCGGATTCGTCGAACCGGGCCAGATGTTTGCCGAATCGGCTGTCTACGCCGGAGACGGTTATCCATATACCGCAGTGGCGACTGAAGACGCTGAGCTGATCGTCATCCAGGCCTATCCCTTCACGCGATTCCTTAATTCCCACCCGCAGCTGGCCTCCCGGTTTCTTGCCCATATCAGCCGCTTACTGCACCATCAGCTGAATGAAAGAGAGCGACTCAACATGCAGAGCGCAGAGCAAAAGATAGCGGCCTATCTGCTGACGCCATGCAAGGAAAACAAAATGGAAAAACCAGTATGCCGCTTACCCGCAAGGCGCATCGATCTGGCCAACATGCTACTCATGACCCCGGAAACCCTGTCACGTACGCTCAAACGCTTCAAGGACACCCATATGATCGAAGAACAGCAAGGACAGATTATGGTCACCGATCCAACGGCGTTACGTTCTTTATTGACCTGAATCAGCCACGACACCCAATACGCACTCACAGCATCCGCAAGGCATTGGGTTTCCCCTTAATCGTCAAAACTTAATGGGGCAACGGGACAAAATCGGTTAAACTTTACACCGTCTTAGCTGCTTCCTACCCATAATATTCTTAATTCAATTAGAGCCGAATGATGCAACAGGATCTGGAATTCGATGCCCAGCTGATATGCCGCTATGATCAGATGGGTCCACGTTACACCTCCTATCCCACGGCGGTGCAATTCCATGACGGTTTTAACGAGAGGGACTACCGTCATTGGGCGGAAAAATCAAACCGGCACGCGCCTCCCCGCCCCCTATCTCTCTATTTTCATATACCATTCTGTTCCACGATCTGTTTCTATTGCGCCTGCAACAAAGTAGTCACCAAGAACCGTACCCTAGCCATCCCCTATCTCGAACACCTCTACCGTGAGATCGCGGCTCAGGGAGAAATGTTCAACGCAGGGCGTCCCGTGGATCAGCTCCATTGGGGAGGCGGCACGCCCACGTTTCTGAATCAGGAGCAAATGGCTGAACTGATGACCGTCACCGCCGAGCATTTTAATCTGCGTGATGACGACCAGGGTGAATATTCCATTGAAATCGATCCCCGTGAGGCGGATACCGATACTATCGAAATACTTCGTCAGTTGGGGTTCAACCGGATGAGCCTGGGTGTGCAAGATTTCGACTCACGGGTACAAAAGGCAGTAAACCGCATCCAAGCGGAGGAACAGACGCTTGAGGTCTTGCGAGCGGCCAGACGCAATGGTTTTAAGTCGGTGAGTCTTGACTTGATCTACGGACTACCCTTTCAGACTCAAGAGTCTTTTGGTCGCACCATCGAACGGGTGATTGCCGCCAACCCAGATCGGATCTCGGTGTTCAACTATGCGCATCTACCTTTACGGTTCAAACCTCAACGACGAATAAACACCGATGACCTGCCCAAACCCTCGGAAAAACTCGCTATTTTAAAGTCAGTCATCGAGCAGTTGACCGCTGCGGACTACGTGTATATCGGCATGGATCATTTCGCGAAACCGGATGACGAGCTGGCTATCGCCCAGCGTGAGCGCAAACTTTACCGGAACTTTCAAGGCTACTCCACCCACGCTGACTGCGACCTTGTGGCCATGGGCATTACCGCGATCGGCAGCATCGGCAATAGCTACAGCCAAAACGT
>JBDLIZ010000141.1:0-10582 GCA_039714615.1 Pseudomonadota bacterium
GGTGGCCCTCCCGTCGGACGGCCTATAACGCTACGTGTCGTGGGCAGCGACGACGATCTACGCCAGCGGCTCGCCGCCCAGGTCGTTCAAACCCTCAACCAGACGCCGGGGGTGAAAGACATCGCCCGAAACGACAAGCGCGGCAAGGATCAGATCAAGATTGATCTGGACTATATCCGTCTGGCCAGTTTTGGGCTGAGCGTGGCGGATATCGCCAAGGCCGTGCGGCTGGCCTATGACGGTGAGATCGTGACCTCGGTGCGCTATGGCGATGAAGACGTAGAATTTCGGGTCATTCTGGAACAGGAGGCGCGCCGCTCGGTCGATACGCTGAGACAGCTGATCATCCCCAATCGCGAAGGGCGCTTCGTACAGTTGCAGGAGGTCGCGGAATTCAGCACCGCACCGGGCATATCCAACTTTATTCACTACGATAACGAACGCACCATTACCATCACCGCGGACATCGTCAAAGGCGAAACGACCCCAATCAAGGCTACCAACGCGGTCTTGTCCGGACTCGACCTGGATCGGGACTGGGCGGGCATGCGGGTGATTGTCGGTGGCGAGGCCGAAGAGACCGCGGAATCCATGGTCAGCCTGGGCGTGGCCTTCCTCTCCGCCGCGGTGGGTATCTATCTGGTCCTGTTATTACTGTTCAATTCTCTAACCCAGCCGATCCTGGTGATGCTCGCCATCCCCTTCGGCCTGATCGGTGTGATCGCCGCCTTCGCCTTGCATCAGCAGGCCCTGGGTTTTCTGGCCATGCTGGGGGTGGTGGGATTGACGGGAATCGTCGTCAACGATTCGCTGATCCTGGTTAATCTGGTCAATCGACTGAAGGAGGAAGAACCTAACAAGGCCTTACATGAGATCATCGTGCAAGCCACGGAGCATCGCCTGCGCCCAATATTGCTCACCTCGATAACCACCGTCGCGGGTCTGTTACCCATGGCCTATGGTTTGGGAGGCGACGACCCATTCTCCGCCCCCATGGCCCTGGCCATGGGCTACGGTATTCTATTCGCCACCCCGCTGACCCTGATCCTGCTGCCCTGCATGCTGGCGATTCAACATGATATTGCCGGGGTTTTGTCTCGCATGGGGACACTGATCGGCATTCATTCTGCAGACCGATTGGCCCGCACTGCGAAGGGGAAAGACCCGACTCTTTTATCAAAGCGCTGAACCAGACAAACGCGCATCAACCCCGTCCATGAGGCCAATCTACGTTGCTGGTTAGCATGACGTTATGTTTTCTTGAAAGTGGATACAGAAATGCCTTTAACTGAAATAGACAAGAAGGCGATTGATAAAATCGTTGGCGAATATTGTAGAACCCGAGTTCCTTCTCATCTTCGGCAGAAAATAAAGCTCATTTATACTATCAGAGGCAGCGATGTAAAAATCACTGAAACTAGACCTCATTGGCAGATAGAGGATAAATGGACTGAAATGCCAATTGCCAGATTCAAGCGCGACAAGAAGTCAATGAAATGGCAACTTTATTGGGTGCGATCTAATGGCAGGTGGGATAAATACCAAGAACTGAAACCAACGAAAGATCTGAAAAAGATCATCAATGAAATTGAATGCGATCCGTATCATGCGTTTTGGGGCTAATCACCACATAACAAGGCAAATACAGCCGATCCAAAAACACGGCGTTTGTTTTATCGTTGAAATTAAGGTCTGTTGAGCCGCATTTTCGGTCGACTGTTTTTCGATATTAGAACACTAAACCACATAAACTGATAAACAAATTAGGAAAACAAAATGAGTGACATTAAAGACATAGATTATGGCCCATTAACGGAACTCATTGGAGTGTGGAAAGGTGATAAAGGACTTGATATTTCACCTGAACCGGATGGTACCGAAAACAATCCATATTATGAAACCATTGCCTTCTCCGCTATTGGTGATGTCACTAATGCTGAATCGCAGATATTGGCATCTGTTCATTACCGACAAATAGTTCAACGCAAGTCAAACAATAAAGTATTTCATGACGAAACCGGCTACTGGATGTGGGATTCAGATACAGAAATCATAATGCATTCCCTGACTATTCCTCGTGCAGTAAGTGTACTTGCTGGAGGGAACCATAATGGCGAAAGAACAGGTGATGGCAATTTTATATTGGAAGTTTCGGCTGGGATTAATGATAAAAATTGGCAAATTATTCAGTCACCTTTTATGCGGGATAATGCACGAACTACAGAGTTTCATCACCGAATCATTGTTGGAGATGGTAAACTTTCATATTCAGAAACAACAATTATAGATATCTATGGAGAGGTATTTGAACACACTGATCAGAATAAATTAATACGCCAGTGAAGAGAAAATGTTCTCTTGCGGTAGGAACGCCCAGTAACGGGCGTTCCTACCGCAAGAGATATTTTACAAGAATTGTAGCCCGGACATGGCCTATCATCCTTCTGATCGATGATAGGGACGACTCAACTCATGTACCGCGTCCACCAGCACTGCGAGGTGATCGGGGTTGACATCCTTGCTGATGCCATGACCAAGATTGAATACATGACCATTACCGGCCCCAAACTGTTCCAGTATATCTGCGACCATCGTCCTGATCCGCTCGGGTCGGGCATAAAGCGCGGCGGGATCGAGGTTACCCTGTAAGGCCACCTGCGAACCTACTCTACGGCGGGCCTCATCCAGGCCGACCATCCAATCCAGTCCCAAGGCATCGCAGCCGGTTTGAGCCATATCCTCCAGCCACGCCCCCGCGCCTTTAGTAAACAGAATCACTGGTACCTCGGCAGTTTCTGGATCCGCCTTGAGTTGGGTGACGATCTTGCGCATGGGCTGCAGAGAAAAGTGCCGGTAATCACTGGGCGTCAGCACGCCCCCCCAGGTATCAAAAATCATCACTGCCTGGACTCCCGCCGTGATCTGTGCCTTGAGATACAGCGTGACACTGTCACTGAGCAGCTTCAATAACGCATCCAGCGTATCCGGCTGGTCGAACAGCAGGGACTTGATCCGGGAGAATCCCTTGCTGCTTCCCCCTTCCACCATGTAAGTCGCAAGCGTCCAGGGACTACCGGAGAATCCGATCAGCGGCACCCTGCCATTCAGCTCCCGGCGAACCAGACGTACGGCGTCCAGTACATAACCCAGCTCCTGCTCCGGATCGGGAACCGACAGACGGCGGATGGCGGCGGCATCTCGCACCGGGCGTTCGAATACCGGACCCTCCCCTTCGGTAAAACCGAGTCCCAGGCCCATGGCGTCGGGAATGGTCAAGATGTCGGAAAACAGGATCGCGGCATCCAGCGCGAAGCGCTCCAGGGGCTGGAGGGTTACCTCACAAGCCAACTCCGGGGTCTTGCACAGGGTCATGAAATTACCAGCCCGGGCGCGGATAGCCCGGTATTCCGGCAAATAACGCCCCGCCTGGCGCATGATCCATACCGGTGTGGCATCAACGCTTTGGCGCAATAGCGCCCTTAGGAATCGGTCGTTTTTCAGATCAGACATTTCATGTCGATGAATTAGAAGCCGTCTGGTTAAAAAGTGATCGAAGCGAAAAGCCCTTGAATTGAGGACATTTCTTCGATGGTTGGAGACGAATAGCCTAAGCTATTTAACGACAAGCATCGAAGAAATGCGCCAATATCAAGGGGTTTACAGCCGATTAATTTTTAACCAGACGGCTTCTTAAGTAGAGTTCACCCCGAAAGGCGGCCTTTCACCTTGCGGCTGACCATCGCCATGTCGGCTCGCCCCATCAATGATGATTTGAGCTGCCCCATCACCTTGCCCATGTCCCTCATGCTCGAGGCCCCGGCATCGGCGATGGCCTTCGCGATAAGCGAGTCGATTTCCTCGGCACTGAGTTCCGCGGGCATATAGGTCTTGATCAAATCCAGTTCAAACTGCTCCTGGGCTACCAGATCCTCGCGCCCGGCCTTGATATAGTAACTCAACGAGTCTCTGCGCTGTTTGAGCATCTTGTCCAGCATAACGAGGATCTGCTGATCGTCCTGGTCTTTGCGAGTATCGACCTCGCGCTGCTTGATCGCCGCCAAGATTAAGCGAATGGCACCCAGTCTGGTCTTTTCTTGCTGACGCATTGCATTCTTCATATCTTCTACAATACGTATTTTTAGGGCGGAATCAGGCATCGTATCGATTGCTCTAGTGACGAGAAACTTCGGGGTATTCAGGAGATCACTTAATTCAGAAGATCATTTTAGTAGAGGCGTACCCGGCGTGATTGATGCTTCGCCACCCGCTTCATATGACGCTTCACCGCCGCCGCCGCTTTACGTTTACGAACTGTAGTGGGTTTTTCATAGAATTCTCGGCGGCGCACCTCAGTGAGGACACCAGCCTTTTCACAGGCACGCCGGAAACGACGAATGGCGATATCGAAGGGTTCATTATCTTTTAAGCGAATACTGGGCATAAAACTTATCCAATCTCCTGAATGGGTGAATTGTTTGTTAGCAAAAAGATCAGAAATTATACTCTCCAGATCAAAAATTGCAAAAATAATCTAAATGCGGTAACACTCAGAACTTGTGTTGTCTTACCGAAGGAATTCCCCTGTTAATTTATGGCCATAATGCCAATCACCCATAGACATAATCATTGATGCGCATCCTAGGAATTGAAACCTCATGCGATGAAACTGGCGTAGCGCTAGTGGACGAACGAGACGGCCTGCTGGCCCACAGCGTTTACAGTCAGGCATCGTTGCATGCGGATTATGGCGGGGTAGTCCCCGAGCTGGCCTCCCGGGACCATATACGTAAAACCCTACCCCTGATCCACCAGATCATGTCGGCCAGCGCCACTGGACCCCAACAGATCACCGGGGTGGCCTATACCGCCGGGCCGGGGCTGATGGGGGCGCTTCTGGTGGGTGCCTCCATCGCCCGCAGCCTGGCCTGGGCCTGGCGCATCCCCGCCCTGGGTGTTCATCACATGGAGGGGCACCTGGTCGCCCCCATGCTTGAGGAGCATGCCCCTGAGCCACCTTTTGTGGCCCTGCTGGTCTCCGGCGGTCATACCATGCTGGTCAGAGTACCGGCATACGGACGCTATGAGCTACTGGGACAGAGTCTGGATGATGCCGTTGGCGAGGCCTTCGACAAGACGGCCAAATTGTTAGGACTCGGGTATCCCGGCGGCCCTTTGCTGGCCGAGCTGGCAACAAAGGGCCAACCGGACCGGTTTCGATTTCCCCGCCCGATGACCAACCGGCCGGGACTGGATTTCAGTTTCAGCGGGCTGAAGACCTTTGTGGCCAACACTTCGTCTACCCAAGCCAGGGACGCGCAGACCCGGGCCGATATCGCATTGGCCTTCGAGCAGGCGGTGGTCGATACCATGACCATCAAATGCCGTCGAGCATTGCATCACACCGAGCTAAACACCCTAGTGGTCGCCGGAGGCGTGAGCGCCAACCAGCGGCTGCGTATCGCTTTATCCGAGATGGTGAGTGACCTCAATGCAGAGGTCTTTTATCCCCGGCCGAAATTCTGTACTGACAACGGTGCGATGATCGCCTACGCCGGCCTGCTGCGTCTGAAGGCCGGTCAGGCCGACGATTTAAGCATCCAGGCCAGGCCAAGATGGTCGCTGATGAACCTGCCCCCGATAACTCCTGACTAATATACCCATTATACTCATGACGGATGGGTTTTCGGGTGCACAGAGTGCGTTGGATTTGTCGCAGAGCAAGACAGAATACGTAAGGCATAGTTTTTCTATGGTTTTCGTGTTCTAACGCGGCTATGCGGCAAAGGCGGCGTGCTATGGGTCCTGAAAACTCATTCGTCATGGGTATAAAACATTCATATCCGCGTCTCAGACCCACTGATTAGATTACGGATATTGCTGCGATGGCGCCAGATGATCAATATAGCCAACACTGCGGTAGTCATCACCAACCAGAAGGAATCTAGTAGCCAGTAGGTATACAAGGGGATCAGGGATGTGGCCACCAGGGCAGAGAGGGAGGAAATTCGAAATACTGCCGCCATGGCCAGCCAGGTCAATGCCCATACCAGACCAAGCTGCCATGACATCCCCAACAACACCCCCAGCAGGGTAGCCACCCCCTTGCCCCCCTGAAAACCGAAGTACAAAGGGTAAAGATGTCCTATCACGGCGGCCAAGGCCACCGCACCCACGACCAGATCATCCACCTCCAATAACTTTGCCAGCCCAACGGGAATCAACCCTTTGAGCATATCGCCCAGAAGTGTGACAATGGCAGCGGTCTTTCCACCGATCCGCAACACATTGGTGGCACCGGGATTTCGCGACCCTTGGGTACGTGGGTCAGGCAGGCCCATGAGTGCACAGCTCAGGATGGCGGAGGAGATAGACCCCAGAAGATAGCCGGCAACAATAACAATTAGGCTGGTAATCATAACCTTTTTATTTTCATCTTTAATATATCCTGAATTCAAGTAATTAGGTGCATAACCCATTTTAATGATAACGCAAATTTCATCTCATCAGGATAGAGGCATCTACACCCGCACCTCAGGCCAGGGTCCGGATGTGGTTCTGCTGCATGGCTGGGGGCTGCACTCAACGGTATGGGACGCCGTCTTACCTGCGCTCGAAAGGGTCTACCGAATGACCTGTCTCGATCTACCGGGTCACGGTAAAAGCGAACTCAATCTGGAATTGGACGACTTAGACACCCTATGCAAATATTTGCACGATGAGCTCCCATCACCCGTCTGCTTGGTGGGCTGGTCATTGGGGGGGCTGATCGCCTTGGCCTATACCTTGAGATATCCAACGGCAGTGCAACGTCTGGTACTGGTGGCCAGTACTCCGCGCTTTGTCACGGCCAGCGACTGGCAAGCGGCCACCCCCGGGGAGACGCTCAATGCCTTCGCTGAAAGCCTGAAGCGGAATTATCAGACCACGATTTATCGTTTCCTGGCCCTGCAGGTACGTTCCAGTGATAGGGCACAAACCACATTGCGGCAGCTGCGCCAGGCGCTGGCCGAACATCCTCCGCATCCGCTAGCGATGCGCGCGGGTTTAAAACTGCTGCGCGAGACCGATCTACGAGACCAACTATCAACGCTGCGCTGCGCCACTCGGCTGATCCTGGGCGAAAGGGATGTCCTGGTGCCTAAAGACTGCGCAGAACAGACGGTCAGCCGCTTGAGCGATGGTGCATACACGATCATCCCAGGTGCCGGCCATGCCCCATTCCTGTCCCATCCCGACGAATTCAACAGCGCGTTACAACAATGTCTAAACCATTGACAGGCGATCAAAACCCTTTCAGGATCGACACCAAGCAACGCCGCCGCGCCTTCGAACGGGCGGCGCAAACCTATGATTCCGTTGCCGTGTTACAAAGCGAAGTAGGCGATCGCCTGTTACAACGGCTGGACCTGATCAAGTGCACACCGAAAACCGTAATCGATGTCGGCGCCGGAACGGGCAAGGCCGTCAGGGCATTAGGTAAACGCTATCGAGGCGCGAGGATCCTCGCGCTGGACATCGCCCTGCCGATGTTGCAGCTGACCAGGACACGCGCCGGCTGGATACGGCGCCCCGCGGTGCTGTGTGCCGATGCCGAGGCCCTGCCGCTGGCCGATGCCAGCATCGAACTGATATTCTCCAACCTTACACTCCAATGGTGTAATGATCTCGAACTTGCCTTGAGAGAATTTCGGCGAGTCCTCGCGCCGGGCGGCCTGGCCGTGTTTACCACCTTAGGTCCCGATACCCTTCGGGAACTGCGCGACAGCTGGTCCAAGGTGGACGACTATACTCATGTCAATCATTTTACCGACATGCATGATATCGGCGATGCGCTGTTGCGGGTGGGTTTTGCCGATCCGGTCATGGATATGGAAATGATGTCCCTGACCTATCCCGATGTCATGCAACTGATGAGAGAACTCAAGCTCATCGGGGCCCAGAACAAAACCCTCGGCCGCCCGCCTGGGTTGACCGGCAAGGATCGGCTCGGCCGGCTGATCAAGGCCTACGAGGCATTGCGCACGGCCCAAGGAGTGATTCCTGCCAGTTACGAGGTGGTATTTGGCCACGCCTGGGCTCTGGATAGAAAACTCCCATCAGATGCAAGTCCGGGACTCAAGGAAGTCCCCATCTCATTGGAGCAGCTAAGAAAACGATAAGCGAATAATACCCGTAGTAAAAGACCCACTTCTCCCATAAGCTTTATTAGCGCACGACCACCAAATTAAGAAAATCAATACATCCATAATCATTACAAATTAGACGTCACTAACAACACGATATTTAATTGCAGCCCAATCTGCATCGATTGCTGGCGAACCACGCGTTCGCAACCCCGTGCGAAAGGCTCATCAGTCGCGGTATTTTTTATATTTTTATTACAAACGATATTGCGCATTGCCATTGAACTCACACATTATTAGAATGGTTTATCTGCGACAAATGGTCACATCCAGGAGGCTAGCGGCAGAACCGATAGCTCACCATGATTGCGCAACAACCTCGACCGAACCCTGTTCAGTCTCGATTCGTTATCAGGCCGAATCGTTCGCTTTCATGGCGGGGAAATCTGCTGTTTTTTTGGGTCATGGTTAGCATCTCCTTTGGGATCGCCGGCGCTTTCACCCTGATGGGCTATTGGATAGTATTCCCCTTTGCGGGTCTGGAGATGGCCGTCCTGGGAATAGCGCTGTATCTCTGTGCGATGCGCATGACTCGATATGAGGTGATTTGCGTAGAGAATGATGCCGTCGAGGTGATTGTGGGCAGGCACAAGCCGGAGCACAGGTATCGCTTCAATCGCCATTGGGTACAGTTGATTTTAAGCCCGCCAAAGGCCTGGGGACACTCCAGCCGCCTATTATTTCGTTCACACGGAAGGGAGCTGGAAGTGGGATCCTGTTTGAGCAACACAGAGCGGCAACAATTGGCCAAGGCCCTGGAGCGGTCGCTGAGACAACAACAACATCATTGATATTTAGAACCTTAAACATCAATTCAGTTTATTTCAAAACCACAGAAGGAGGGGGCATGACCCTGAGTGCTATTAAAAAGATGGGGGCCTTGGTGAGCGGCCTCGTATTAACGGGGATGACGAGCAGTGCAGTTGCGGTCCAACCCTGGAATATGCCGGAAGGTGTCACCGAGGTGAGTCACGTCATCTACGACCTACATTCCTTGGTTTTCTGGATCTGTGTAGTCATCTGTATAGGTGTATTTGCCGTCATGTTCTACTCGATTTTCGCCCATCGCAAATCCAAGGGGCACAAGGCGGCACAATTCCACGAGAGCACCCTGGTTGAAGTCATTTGGACCACCGTCCCCTTCGTCATTCTGATCTTTATTGCCGTACCCGCCACCAAGGCCTTGATCAAGATCGATGATGTCGGCAACGCCGACATGACCCTCAAGATCACGGGTTATCAATGGAAATGGCAATATGACTATCTCGAGGATGGAATTAGTTATTACAGCAATCTCAAGACCCCGCGCGCCCAGATCTATGGCCAAGAGGACAAGGGCGAAAACTACCTCTTAGAGGTGGATAACGAGGTCGTCCTGCCGATCAACAAAAAGATTCGTTTTCTGATCACCGCCTCCGATGTGATTCATGCCTGGTGGATACCCGATCTGGCCGTTAAACAGGATGCCATCCCGGGTTTTGTCAATGAGGCCTGGACCCGCATCGAAAAACCCGGTGTATATCGCGGACAATGTGCCGAGCTTTGTGGCCGTGATCACGGCTTCATGCCTATCGTAGTAAGGGCTGTGGAGCAGGAAGAATATGACAAATGGGTGGCGGAAAAGAAGCAGGTCGCCCAGGCCGAAGCCGCATCAGTGGACCAGCAATGGAGCAAAAACGATCTGATGGCCAAGGGTGAAGAGATTTACAACAAGACCTGCGCGAGCTGCCATCAAGCCAATGGCGAGGGCCTGGCTGGAATGTTTCCTGCCCTCAAGGGGAGTGAAGTCGCAACGGGCGATGCGCATGACCATCTCAATGTCGTGATAAATGGCCGATCCGGCACCTCCATGGCCGCCTTTGGGCCACAACTAAGCGATGTACAACTGGCCTCGGTGGTCACTTATCAACGTAATGCCTGGGGAAATGACACGGGCGATATCATTCAACCAACCACAATAAAAGCTTTACGTTAATCCTACTGGGAAGGAGTAAACCTTATGACTGCTGTCACGACACACGACGCCCCTCACGAAGAACACCCAACGGGCATCATGCGGTGGATAACCACCACCAACCACAAAGACATCGGGACCCTGTATCTGTGGTTCTCGTTCATCATGTTCCTGGTCGGCGGCGCCATGGCGCTGATCATCCGGGCCGAGCTGTTTCAACCCGGCCTACAGGTCGTCGATCCTCAATTCTTCAATTCCATGACCACATTGCATGGCCTGATCATGGTCTTCGGTGCGGTCATGCCGGCGGCAGTAGGCCTGGCCAACTGGCTTATTCCCATGATGATCGGCGCTCCGGACATGGCCCTGCCACGGATGAACAACTGGAGTTTCTGGATCCTGCCCTTCGCGGCCTTGCTGCTGGTGATCACCCTATTTCTGCCCG